>JAGQVR010000009.1 GCA_020437875.1 Flavobacteriales bacterium | reverse complement strand
CGCGATTACATCGGTACCTGGGAATCCTTCGTGCTGGAGGCATTGGACAGCGGTCGCGTCGCCATCAGGACGCATCGCGGACTCTACGTGGCCGCGGACCATGCCTTGCCAGGTGATTCGAGCGACCGGCTGATGGCGGACCGACCCGGCGTAGGCGCTTGGGAACGTTTCACCATCATCCCTGACACGGCCTTCAGACCTTGATGAACACGCGCGGGTAGAAGCTACCTTGGTGGCATGTTCTGGAAGCGAGTCCTGTATTACCTGAATCCGGCCACCATGTTCAAGGCGCCGGATCCGAACATGAGCCTGCGTTTCATGCACGGCATCAACAGGATCAGTGTCTTCGTTTTCCTTTTCTGCCTCATCGTGATGGTGGTGCGGGCGTGTGGAAGGGCGTAATGCCGTTCCAGATCCTCCAAGCTGCCTCCGCCTGGGCATGCAACATGGCCAGGCCATTGGATATCCGCGCACCCCGCGCCGCGCCTTCCTGCAGGAAACGCGTCCGTTCGGGATTGTAGATCAGGTCCAGCAGGATGTGCCTTGGACCGATGGCCGACATGGGCACCTCAGGCATGTCATCCACCTTCGGATGCATGCCGATGGGGGTGGTGTTGATGATCAACGGACACGCACCGACCAAGGCCGGATCGAGCAGGTCCCAAGTGAGATCACCCGTTCCCCGGCTTCGGCTGACCACACGGAACTTGAGGCCGAGTTCCCGCAGGACATAGACAACGGCCCTGCTCGCACCACCGCTCCCGAGCACGAGCGCACGAGGACGCGCATCGGCGATCATCGGGAGCAGCATCGCCTTGAAGCCTTCCACATCGGTGTTGTGACCGGTCATCGCTCCGTTCCGGATACGGATGGTGTTCACCGCACCCACAGCAGCGGCCACCGGATCCAACTCGTTCAGCATAGGCAGGATGGCCTGCTTGTACGGAATGGTGACGTTAAGGCCAACAAGGTCAGGTGTGTCCGCAAGCAGTGGAGCCAGTTCATCCAGGTCCTTCAGTTCGAACAGGTCGTACCGGTGGTCGGTCGATCCTTCACGTGCGAACTTCTCCGTGAAATAGCGCTGGCTGAAAGAATGTCCGAGATGCTCGCCGATGAGTCCGTAGCGTACCACGCCTGCACCAACGCTCAGGAGGCCGAACTATTGCCGGACTTCGCCGCACGGCCCCATTGCCGCACGAATTCCACCAGCATGGGAAGCACGCTGATCAACACGATCGCGAGGATCACCGTCTCGTAGTTCTTCTGGACGAACGGATGGGTGCCGAAGAGGTAACCCGCCAACAGCAGCAGGCCGATCCACAGGGCACCACCGAACACGTCGAAGGGCAGGAACTTCCGGCGGTAGTCCATGGCACCGATGCCCGCCACGAAAGGCGTGATGGTGCGCACGATGGGAACGAAGCGCGCGATGATGATGGTCTTCACCCCGTACTTCTCGAAGTAGGCATGCGTCTTGTCCAGGTGCTTCTGCTGAACCAGGTCCCGACCGAAGGTGCGCCATTTCACGATCCGTGGCCCGAAGAAGCGACCCACCCAGTAGTTGATGTTGTCACCTGCCACGGCCGCGATGAACAGCAGGACGAACAAGGTGCCCAGATCGAGCGGCGCCGATGCCCCGGCCGCCAACGATCCCGCCACGAAGAGCAGTGAATCACCGGGAAGGAAGGGCATGATCACCAGGCCCGTTTCCACGAAGATGATGGCGAAGAGCAGTGCGTACACCAGGTCCCCGTGATCGGCGATGAAGGCCGGCAGGGTGACATTGAGGTGGGTGATGAAATACCAGAATTCCTGAAGCAGTTCCATGCGTTGGGTCAGTCACATTGAATGTCGTGGTCAACCTCGCGGCCGAATGCCAGGATGCCACCGCTGAGGTTCACCAGGTTCTCGAAGCCATAGCGAGAGGACAGCGCATTGATCACCGCTGCCGAACGACCACCGCTGCGGCAATGGATCACGACAGGAACATCCTTGCGCAACTCCCCGATGCGCTCCACGATCTCGCCCAAGGGGATCAACGTGCCACCGATGGTACAGAGCTCCGCTTCGTACGGTTCGCGTACATCGATGAGCTGGTGCTCCGTGCCTTGCTCGCGCCAGGCTTGTAGCTCGGTAGGGGTGATCTCCTTCATGGTACGGGCGGTGGAACGGGGGCGAAGTTCGCGTTCCTTCCTGATCTGCGCTGGATGGGCTACTCCGCCGGTTTCTGACGGAGCTTCTCGGCAACGTCCTCCGGGAGGTATTGGAAGAAGGTGTCGCCGCGCAGACCCAGTCGCAGGGTCTCCAGCGGGATCACCTCCTCGGGGGCGATGTTGCCCAGGTTCACGTTCGAGCCGAGCTGCTTGATGAACCATACCTGCTGGGCCTTCTGGGGCGCCTCCCACAGGATGTCCTTGCCGGGGATCTTGCTCAGGATGCGGTTCACGAGGGTCGTGTGCGCGTGCCCGCTCGGCCGGTAGATGCCGACGGTCCCGCTCTCCCGCGCTTCGGCGATGACCTTCCAGCTCCCGGCGTCCAGCTCCTTGCGCATCATGCTCACCCATTTCGCCGGACTGATGAGGATGCCCGACTCCTTCGAGCCCACCTCGCTCAACACGCGGAAGTTCCGGGCAAGGTCATTGATGTACTTGCACTTCTCCTTCTCGGACATGTTGATGGAGCCGTCGCTGACCTCCACGGTGTCCAACCCCAGCGAGTCCACGAGTTTCCGGTATTCCTTGAACTGCCCGCGTGCCACGAAGGCCTCGAACAAGGTGCCGCCCAGGTACACCCGGATATCCGCCTTCTGGTAGAGCTTTATCTTCTCCTTCAGGTTCGGTGTGACGAAGGAAGTGCCGAAGCCGAGCTTGACAAGGTCCACCAAGTGACCGCTTGCATCCAGGAGATCCTGTGCCTGCCTCAAAGACAAGCCCTTGTCCATCACCATGGTGACACCCTCCTCGCGTGGTTTCGAGGTCCGCGCGGGGATGTGGGAGAGCCTATAGTTCATGAGCGGCGGTACAGTTCCAACAGGTGGATCACCTGGGGCAGCGAGGCGGCTTCCGGATAATGGTCCAGCAGCAGGTGGTGCGAGGCGTGGTCGTTCATCAACGCATCCTCCAAGGTGACCAGGGCTTGCTGCATCTCACCCATCCGCAACAGGTAGCTCACCATGCGGTACGCGTACTTGCTCGTGAGCTTGATCACCTGCGCCCCCTCCTTCAACTTGCGCGCCGCCAGGTCCGGGCCCTTCATCTGAAGGAGCAGATCGGCGTGGTCCAGCCAGCCGTCCACGTTCTCCGGCTCAAGGGTATTGAGCTTCGCATAGGCTTCGAAGGCCTCTTCGTAACGGCCGGCGCGACCAAGCGTGTTGGCCAGGTAGAACCAGCCATCGCCATGGTCCGGCGAGCGTTGCACGGCCATCTCAAGGTCCTTGATCGCTTCCTGCAGACGACCCTGCATGTCCTTCACCACCCCACGACCGATCCATGCATCCACCCAGGTCGGATCCAAGGCGATGGACTGGTCGTAATGGATAAGCGCCTGTTCGTAGTGCTCCATCTTCTCGTAGCACTCACCGATGTAGCTGAACGTGATCGCCTGCGGACCGTCGAAGTTGATCGTCTCCTGATAGCAGTCGATGGCCTCCTGGTACCGGCCAAGGATCAACAGGTTCCGGGCCTTGCTGAAGTAGGCCGAGGTGAACCGCTCCTCGATGGCCAGGCAGAAGTCCAATGCTTCAATGCTCTCCTCGGCGCGCTCCAAACGGGCCAGTGCGTTACCCAGGTTGTACCAGGCTACGAAGGAGTACGGATTGTCGTTCGTGAACTGACGGAAGAAGGAGACAGCGGCCTGATGCGCGTCGGAAACGTCGAAGCAATAGGCCATCTCGTAGAGCACGGCCTCGTTCTCCGGGTTGGCGTCCAGCGCACCCTTCAAACTCTCCAGCGCCAGTTCGTACATCTCGAGGTTCTCGTACTCGAAGGCCAGGTCCAGGTGGATCTCGTCGAGACCTTCCTCCGCCAGCTCCAGCGCCCGCTTGTAATGCTCCACCGCCCGGCGATGGTTGCGCAGCTGGCTGTAGATGCTGGCCTTGTGCAGATGAACGTCCTCGTTGAACGGCTCCATCTTCCCGATGCCGTCGAGCACCTCCAACGCCCTGTTCAACTTGCCCTGGTTCATGAGGACATGCGCCTCGCTGAACATGAGGTCCAGTGATCCAGGATGCTGGCGTTGCGCCAGTTCAAGCACCTCCCGGGCCTGTCGTGGATCGCTCTGCTCCAGGTAGTGTTCGATGATGATCTCGAACTCCTCGACGTCGAAGAAGGACGTGGTGTTCGATCGGCGCATCGATTCGTACCGTTCCACACAGTGATGGATCTGGTCGTTGCGCTCGGGATGGGGTAGGGGGCCTTCGTTCATGTGGTACGACCCGGTCTCCCGGGAAGGTGGGGCCTTGAGGTGCCTGCCGTACAAAAATAGGGAAGTCCGTTCCGGCGATACTCGCCACGCATCCGGTTATGAACAGGATCGGGTGGAAGGGCGTGGCCCTCATGACATGGTCGCCCGGCATGGTCGGGTAGCTTTGTGCCGCTCAATACCAGAACGATACGCCATCATGACGCTCATTCGATCGATCTCCGGCATCCGAGGCACCATCGGCGGTGCACCGGGCGAAGGACTCACGCCGCTCGACACCGTTCGTTACACCGCTGCATTCGGCACGCTCATCGCCCGCAGGGCGGGTGCCGACAGCCCTCGCATCGTCCTCGGTCGCGATGCACGCTTGAGCGGTCCGATGGTGCGTGACCTGGTCGTGGGCACCCTCACGGGTCTTGGATTCGAGGTGATCGACCTCGGTCTGGCCACCACACCGACCGTGGAGATGGCCGTGACCGGTGAGAAGGCACATGGCGGCATCATCCTCACCGCCAGCCACAACCCGATCCAATGGAACGCGCTGAAGCTGTTGAACGAACGAGGTGAATTCATATCGGCAGAGGACGGTGCCGAGGTGCTGCGCCTGGCGGAAGTCGATCAGTTCGACTTCGTGCCGGTGGAGAAGCTTGGGCATGTGCGCGAAGGCGGCAGCTGGACGAGGCGTCACATCGATGCGATCCTGGCCCTTGATCTTGTTGATGTGAAAGCGATCAAGGAGAAACGCTTCCGCGTGGTGGTGGATGCGGTCAACTCCGTCGGTGGCACCGCGGTTCCTGCGCTGCTGACCGCGCTCGGGGTGATGGAGGTGATCGAGATCCATTGCACCCCGAACGGGCATTTCCCACATAACCCCGAGCCACTACCGGAGCACCTGAAGGATCTGTGCGGAGCGGTGGTGAAGCACGGCGCGCACCTCGGTATTGCGGTGGATCCGGACGTGGATCGCCTGGCCCTGGTCTGTGAGGATGGATCCCTGTTCGGAGAGGAATACACCCTGGTCGCCTGTGCCGATCATGTCCTCGCACATCGGCCGGGTGACACGGTGAGTAACTTGAGCAGCACACGCGCGCTGAACGACATCGCGGACCGTCACGGGCGGAAGCGCCATGCAAGCGCGGTGGGCGAGGTGAACGTGGTGAAGTTGATGAAGGAGGTGAAGGCGCCTATCGGAGGTGAAGGCAATGGCGGGGTGATCCTGAGCGAACTGCACTACGGCCGCGATGCGCTCGCAGGCATCGCACTCTTTCTCACGCTCCTCGCCAAAAGCGGCAAGTCCACATTGGAATTGCGCCGCAGCTACCCGGACTACTTCATCAGCAAGAACAAGATCGAACTGCAACCGGGCATGGACGTGGCGGCCATCGTGGATGCCATGCAGGAGAAATACAGCAAGGAGCCGCACAGCACGGTGGATGGGCTCCGGATCGAGTTCGGGAATACCTGGGTGCATCTGCGCCGTAGCAACACCGAACCCATCATCCGGGTCTACGCAGAGGCGCCGACCATGCAGCAGGCGGATGATCTGGCCAGCAGGATCCTGAGCGAACTGGCGCAAGTGGCGGGCCTGGCAGCGGCGGAGCGGTAAATTCGCGGCGCGATGATGAAGGTGTATTTCGACAACGCGGCGACCACGCCAATGGCACCCGAAGTGCTCGAGGCGATGCTCCCGTACATGCAGGACCATTTCGGCAACCCCTCAGCGATCCATGCATACGGGCGCAAGACCCGGGCCGCCGTGGAGCAGGCGCGGCGCCAGGTGGCCGCCTTGTTGAACTGCGCTCCGGGCGAGATCATCTTCACCAGTGGAGGGACCGAGGCGGACAACATGGTCCTCGGCGGCGCCGTCCGTGACCTCGGGGTCCAGCACATCATCACAAGCCCCATCGAGCATCACGCCGTGGAGAGCACGGCGGAACAACTTGGCAAGGAGAACGGTGTGACCGTGCATTGGGTGCAGCTCGAAGCGGATGGCAAGCCCGACCGCACGCATCTGGAAGAACTGTTGAAGGCGACCAAGGGCCAGGGTGTCCTGGTTTCCCTGATGCATGCCAACAACGAGATCGGCACGCGCATCGACCTGCAGGCGATCGGTTCCCTTTGTCGCACCTACGGCGCATTGTTCCACAGTGACACCGTGCAGACGATGGGGCATTACCACTTCGATCTCGAGAAGCTGCCTGTCGACTTCATCACCTGTGCGGCGCACAAGTTCCATGGACCCAAGGGCATCGGATTCCTGTACATGCGCAGTGGCGCCGGCCTGAAGCCCATGATCATCGGAGGCTCCCAGGAGCGGAACATGCGTGCCGGTACCGAGAACATCTACGGCATCGTCGGCCTTGCCAAGGCCATGGAACTTGCATACACCGATCTACAGGAACACCAACGCCATGTGCAGGGTCTGAAGGATCTGATGAAGGAGCGGTTGTTGGAGGCCTTGTCAGGTATCGGCTTCAACGGTGACCCGAGCAGCGATGCGCTGTACACGGTGCTGAACGTTCGCTTTCCCGATGATGGCAAAGGGGAGATGCTGATCTACAACCTCGACATCGAAGGCATCGCCTGTAGTGGTGGCAGTGCGTGCAGCAGTGGCAGCAACAAGGGCAGTCACGTGCTCGGTGCCTTGTATCCGGAACGTCCGGGTGCCAACATCCGTTTCTCCTTCAGCCGTTACAGCACCAAGGAAGAGGTGGAGCACGTGGTCGGCGTGCTCAAGCGGATCTTCGTGCCTTCGTTGGTGAAGGCCTAGTTCCTCGACTGAACATGTCTTCCTGCTATTTCTGCGTGTAGCCTTTGGCTACGCGCAACAACGCATGATCATTGTAGCCTTTGGCTACGGTCCAAGCCTACAGGCCACATGTAGCCAAAAGTCACCGAACGCTGGACCATTGGAGCGTGACCACAAGCTGCGCTCCAGAGGACTCCATTGCTCAGCGTTCTTTGCTCCTCTGCCCCTCTGCGTTCAAAATTCAGTCGCTCAAGCTTCCATCCGCCGCCGTGCCTCCATCGCCCAACCGAGGTCGTTCAAGAACACGGTCGTGCGGCGCTCCCAGCCTTCCTGGTCCATCAATACGGTGCCGCCATCACCGAACTGCTCCTGCACCTTCGGCACTTGCATGCTCGAAGGCACCACCCACGCCTTGATCTTCCAAAGTGGGAAGAGCAGTTCCACCATCACTTGGGTGCCTGCGAACTGACCGCTTGATGCCGTGCAGATCGAGACCGGTTTCCCTTTCCAATCCTCCGTCAATAGGTCGATCACGTTCTTCAAACTGGCCGGGAAACTGCCGTTGTATTCCGGCGTCACGATGATCACACCATCCGCCTTGCGTATCCGCTCGGCGAACTCCAGGACCTGTGCGGCTGGTTCCTTCATGAACTTCAACCGCTCATGGAAGACCGGGAAGTCGAAGTCGAGCAGGTCGAGCAGATCAACGGAATTGCTCGTTGCCTGGAGGGCCTTCTGCAGGTGCAGCGCTACGTTATGGCTCTTACGGCCGTCGCGTACGCTGGCGGAGATGATGGCGATGTGGGACATGGGGGACGAAGGTCGGGACGAACGTTCAGACCTCACCCGATCCGCACGCTCGTCATCGAAAGAGAACCCATCATCAACTTGTCATTGAACAGGGAGATGGGATCGGTCGCCTCCTTCAGCGCGAGGGTATAGAGCAGCGGCAGGTAATGCTCCGGTGTGGGTATGGCCAGTTGGAACGCGCGTCCGTTCGACGTATAGTTCACAAGGTTGTTGTGGTCACCATCGAGGATGCTTCGGTCCATGCGGCTGCTGGCCTCCTGCGCCCAATCATAGCCGCCATCCGGGTTGTGCCAGTCGATCATGCCCAGGTTGTGCACCATGTTGCCGCTGCCGATGATGAGGATGCCTTTCTTCCGCAAAAAGGCCAGTTCCCGCCCAAGCGCATAGTGCTGTGCTGGCGAAAGCCCGCGATCCAGGCTCAATTGGACGACCGGGATGTCCGCCTTGGGGAAGAGGTGTATGATCACGCTCCATGCACCATGGTCCAAACCCCACGCATGGTCGATCCCCACATGGCTGGCGGTCATGGTCTCCTGGGTCATCTGTGCCAACTCCGGACTTCCGGGCGCCGGATACTGTACGTCGAACAAGGCCTGCGGGAATCCCCCGAAATCGTGGATGGTGCGTGGCTTCTCCATGCCGGTCACGTAGGTGCCGCGTGTTTCCCAATGGGCACTGATGCACACGATGGCGCTGGGGCGGGGGAGGTCCCTGCCCACGGACTGCCAGCCTTGGGTGAACGGGTTGTCCTCGATGGCGTTCATCGGGCTTCCATGTCCAAGGAAGAGCACCGGCATCGGTGGGGTCGGGGCGAAGGCATCAGCGGCGCGGGCGAGTTCGCGGAGGGTCATGGCGGCCACAGGGGTTAAGGCGAGTAGTCGGAGGGCATTTCGGCGTTGCACGCTGCAAAGTTAGATAATATTCTCCATGGAAAATAAATGACAGGATCCTTCGCTCTTCCACCTGTTCGTCCCACATGGTCCGTTGCAGGGTGGGGCACTTTGCTTCCTTTGCAACCCGCCGAACCCCTCGTTGGCACCCCTTATCATGCGCACCTCCCAGCTCCCCTTGGCCACGGCCATCGCACTTTCCTTGGTCGTTCCCTTTGCGAACGCACAGGACGACCTGATCAAGAAGATCAGCCTGAACAGTGCCGATTCCACCGGATTCCGTTTCACCCAGGTGCTCACTACGCCGGGCACCCCGGTGGAGGATCAGGGTTCATCAGGCACGTGCTGGAGTTACAGCACGGGCTCCTTCCTGGAATCGGAGATGATCAAGAAGGGTGGGCCGGCGGTACCGCTCAGCAAGATCTACATCGCGCGCCGCAGCTATGAGGACAAGGCACGCAGCTACGTCCGCATGCATGGATCGCTCAACTACGGCGACGGCGGCATCGCGCACGACGTGGTGAACATGTACGCCAAGTATGGCATCGTTCCTTATGAGGCCTACACCGGGCTCAACTTCGGCAACAAGAAGAACCAGAGCGGGGAGATGCAGGAGGTGATCAAGGCCATGCTCGATGCCATCATCAAGGCGCCGAACAAGGGAACCTTGACGCCCGTGTGGCCAGAAGCCGTGAATGCGGTGCTGGATACCTACCTCGGCGAAGTCCCGGAAGAATTCACCTACAATGGGAAGAGCTACACGCCACAAACATTCGCAAGCGAGGTGGTGAAGCTGGACCCCAAGGACTACCTCGAGTTCCAAAGTGTGATGGACGTTCCCTATTACGAACGGTCCACCCTGATGGTCCCGGATAATTGGGCCCTCGCACAAGCTTGGAACGTACCGGTGGAGGATATCACCACCATCATCGACAATGCGCTCAAGGACGGCTACTCGGTGGCGTGGGGCGGCGATGTGAGCGAACCCTCGTTCAGCTGGCGGAATGGTGTGGCCTTCGTCACGATGAAGCCTGCCGCCGAACTGACGAAGGAGGACAAGGCCAAGCTCTTCAACGGTCCACAGCCCGAACCGGTGATCACGGCCGAGATGCGCCAGTCCGCTTTCGACGACTTCAGCACCACGGATGATCATGGCATGCACATCACGGGCATCGCCAAGGACCAGAACGGGGCCGAGTGGTACATCGTGAAGAACAGCTGGGGAACAAGCAACGACCAGAAGGGCTACCTCTACATGAGCAAGCCCTATGCGGCCTATAAGATGACGGCCTTCATGGTGAACAAGAAGGGCGTTCCCGGTGGCCTGCTGAAGAAGATGGGCATGTGAGGCCGTTGGCCTGCCTGGGGCAGCTGGCGTCGGTGTGCACTGGTTGAAGGTGATCCATTGCGCCTGACCTTTGCGCCCGCATGGACCGCAGGCTCCTCATCCTATTCGTCACCATTTTCATAGACCTGATGGGCTTCGGGATCTTCATCCCCGTGGTGCCCATCTACGCCCGGGAGTTGAACGCCAGCGATGCCTTGATCGGCGACACCGGCGCGCTCTTCTCGTTGATGATGTTCATCTTCACCCCGGTGTGGGGGGCCATGAGCGACCGTTACGGCCGGCGTCCGATCATCCTGTGGGCTCTGGGCATTTCCGCGTTCAGCTACGTCCTCTTCGCCCAGGCGGACACCCTCTTTCTACTGATCGCCGCACGGATGCTCACGGGCGTCGGCTCTGGGAACATCACCGCAGCGCAGGCCTACATCACGGACATCACGCCTCCGGAGGGTCGTGCCAAAGCGATGGGCCTGATCGGAGCTGCTTTCGGACTGGGCTTCATCTTCGGTCCGCCCATGGGCAGTTTCATCTATATGCACTTCGGTATCGAATGGGTCGGCTACGGTGCCGCCATCCTCTGCCTGCTCAACACGATGGCGGTGTGGGCCTTCCTGCCGGAATCGCTCCAGGAGAAGGTGGTTGGCCGGAGGATCCAGGTGAAGCCGGTCACCGGGGCGATCCGGGCCTTGAAGCAGGAGCGCTTCCGCGATCTGTTCCTCATCAGCTTCATCTACATCACCGCCTTCAGCATGATGCAGATGACCATCGCGCTGTTCTGGACCGATGATTACGGTCTGAACAAGGAGGAGATCGGCTGGATGTTCGCGGCGGTGGGCGTGGCTTCCGCGATCGTTCAAGGCGGCCTCATCGGTTGGCTGCAACGCACCTTCGGGGAGAAGCGCCTGATGATCTACGGGTGCATCAGCCTGGCTACCGGACTGAGCTTGATCGCCTTCGTGCCACCGGCGCTCTTTCTTCCGCTCAGCATCCTTTCCATCGCCCTGCTCGCCCTGGGCAACGGCTGTCTAGGACCGACCCTGCTCAGCCAGCTGAGTAAGAACGCGGAGCAACGGGAACAGGGGGGAGTGCTCGGTCTCAACCAGAGCTTCGGTTCACTGGCACGGATCGTCGGCCCGGCGATCGGTGGTCGCCTCTATGGCGTGCACCACATGCTGCCCTACATCGGCTCCGGCCTGGTGATGCTGGGCGCGCTCTATTATGTGGTGGCCTACCAGCGCATCCGGGAGCGAGCGGCAGGCGTTTAACACCCAGGGGTTACTTTCGCGCCGCCCGAACACTTCCACCAAGCACCATGAGCGTACTCGTCAACAAGAACAGCAAGGTCATCGTCCAGGGATTCACCGGCAGCGAAGGCACCTTCCATGCCACGCAGATGATCGAGTACGGTACGAATGTGGTCGGTGGCGTCACCCCCGGCAAGGGCGGCCAGAAACACCTGGACCGGCCCGTGTTCGAGACGGTTAGCGATGCGGTGAAGGAGACCGGCGCGGACGTGAGCATCATCTTCGTGCCTCCACCCTTCGCCGCCGATGCCATCATGGAAGCCGCTGAGGCCGGTATCAAGGTGATCGTGTGCATCACCGAGGGTATCCCGGTGAAGGACATGGTGACGGCACGTGAATACATCCGTGGGAAGGATTGCACGTTGATCGGCCCCAACTGCCCCGGTGTGATCACCGCCGAGGAATGCAAGGTGGGCATCATGCCCGGCTTCGTGTTCAAGAAGGGTACCGTGGGCATCGTCAGCAAGTCCGGCACGCTCACGTACGAAGCCGCGGATCAAGTGGTGAAAGCGGGTCTGGGCATCACCACGGCCATCGGCATCGGCGGCGACCCGATCATCGGCACCACCACCCTGGAGGCCATCCAACTCTTTGCGAACGATCCGGAGACCAAGGCCATCGTTATGATCGGCGAGATCGGTGGTGACCTGGAGATCCAGGCCGCGCGATGGATCAAGGACAACTGCAAGAAGCCCGTTATCGGATTCATCGCCGGGGAGACCGCCCCGAAAGGCCGCACCATGGGCCACGCTGGAGCCATCGTTTCCGGTGCCGATGAGAGCGCCGCCGCCAAGAAGAAGGTGATGCGCGAGAGCGGCATCCACGTGGTGGACAGCCCGGCCACCATCGGCGCGAAGGTGAAGGAGGTGATCGGCTAAGCCTTCATCTCCACCATTCTTCACGCTCTATCACGAAGGCTTTGTCGTTCTGTGAACCGAAATAGGCGTCGCGATAAGATCGCCACCCATTGGCTAGGTATTCGTCCGCTGGACTGAAACATCCGGCCCCGATATCCATGTCTCGTCCATTGGGTATTCGGAAGTCCCCCCAGTTGCACCGTTTTGTTGGTCCGTCGTGGTACGGCTGCCAAGTTCCGACGAACTGGTTGTTCGTGTAACCATCAGCTACATCTTCGATATCATCGTATCGCACCTTTCCATTGCGGTCGATGTAGAAGTAGGAGGCAAAGCTCCCGGTGAATGTTCCAGAGAAGCGCTGTATTGGATCCTCTAACAGCCGATACGTTCCACAAACGAGGAATCTACCATGTATCGAACTATCCCGATAGATCTCATCCAACCCGAAGTCGATATCGTTGTAGCGACGGATGTTCGTGATCTCGAATTCGCCTTGGAACTCGCAGATGTTGTTCTTGACCTTGTCCTTGCCGTAAACATGATACCTGTTTGGATTGTCAGGATCCATGATCACGGACAGCAGTTTCATCCTCAACCGCTGATAATCGTTCCCGATGAAGCCATAGACCAGCCAATTCGGTGCCTTCGTCCACAAGACACTGAAGTCCTTGTCGATAAGGCTGTCTTTCAGCTCCGTTGGTAGAATGTCGCCCTTTTGGAGGACCTCGTGCACGAATCGCTTCGATTCGTCACTCTGGGCATGAATCCCGATAGAACACACCGAGAGAGCCAACATGCATGTTCGAAACATACCGGCAAATTAGCTCGGAAGGTGAAGGAGGTGATCGGCTACTGCCGCTCCGGGCTTAACAAGGCCCTGTCCTCCGGCGTCGGGTCAGCATCCAGATAGATCGCTCGGTAGGCCGCGAAGTTCATGCGGTCGTAGTGGATCACCGTGTTGTTGTATTGCTTGATCTGGAAAAGGTTCACGCCGAGCAGGTACGCAGACGCGGCAAGCACTGGCCACTTCCAGCGCGAAGCCAACGCGCGCTCCAACAAGGCGGCAAAGGGTAGGGCCAGCACGGCATAGCTCTGGACCAGGGCCCGGCTGCTGTAGCTGCCGCCGTAATGCCAGTCGTGCCAGGCGATGATGAGCCAGGTGTTCAACAGCGTGAAGACGAGCACGCTCTTCCGCCAGGGCTTCCCGCGCATGAAGAAGAGTCCCGCCACCATCAGAACCGTGATCGGTGTGTAGATGAACCAGCCCTTTTCACCGCCCACCAGCACGCGCCAGTGCGGGTTCAGGAAGTCCCATTTGCTGCCCACGTCATACACCCATGTTCCGGTCACGATCCTCCAATAGATCAACTGCGGCATGAAGGCGAGGAAGCCGCACGCGAAGGCGATCAGCACATGACCACGGTGCGCACGCACCGTCGTCCATTTGGCGCGCGCTGCCTCTTTGGTGTGCGTGTTCCAGAGCACCGGAATGAAGAGCATCAGGGCTTCTGTCGGTCGGGAGACCGTGGCAAGACCTATCAGGCAGCCGACCGCGGCAGCCGTGGTCCTGCTCGGTCGGTCGTGCCAGCGCATGGTGGCATACAACTGCGCTGCATACAGGGCGAAGAGGTAGCCGTGCGTCTGCGCGTTGTCCACGCTGATGTACTGGATGGCGTTCGTGGCGAGGATCAGGAGCACGATGGTCAAGGCGGTCACCGCATCGGAGAAGTAGCGCAGCAGCACCACGCGCAGCAGCAACAGCCCGATGAAGCAGTAGACCAGGGGGCTCAGGGCGATCGCCCATTGATAGGGTGGGGAGAAGCCGTCCTGGGGCGCACCACTGATCCCAGCAGCGACATGCCCGATGCCGAAGAAGGGTGCCTGTAGGATGGCTATACCGCAGAAATACTTCATGGCCCGGTTGCCGTTCGGAAGTTCGGTCACCTGGTAGATCGTGCCACCGCTTAGCTGGTAGAGGCTGTCGACCCCTTCGAGCCATTCCTGGCGCCCGATGTCGCCGTGGATGAAGACGGCTGGCAGGTACTGGTAATAGCCCAAGGCGTCCCACTGGGTCACCTTCATCGGCGTCCAGCTCCGTAGTTCACTGAACTCGATGCGTGTCCACCCCAGCACAAGGGTGGTGATGACCACGGCAAGGAGCGATAGGCGGCCGGAACGCATGGCCCAAGTGTACGCAACCGGCAACTGCTACCTTCGCAACGACCGACCAACAAACGTTCGGTGAACAAGAGGCATGGGTATCCTGGAAGGCAAGGTGGCACTGATCACGGGCGGCTCCCGCGGTATCGGCAAGGGCATCGTCGAACGTTTCCTGGAGGAAGGCGCCGATGTGGCCTTCACTTACGTGAGCAGCCCCGAGAAGGCGAACGCACTCGCGAATGAACTGGCGGCGAATACCGGACGCAAGGTCATGGCCATCCAAAGTGATGCCGGCGACTTCAACGCAGCGCAGGCCGCGGTGGACAAGGTCGTGGCCGACTGGGGCAAGCTCGACATCCTCGTGAACAACGCCGGCATCACCAAGGACCAGTTGCTCATGCGCATGAGCGAGGCCGACTTCGATGCGGTGATGACCACCAACATGAAGAGCGTGTTCAATATGACCAAGGCCGTGCTCCGGACCATGTTGAAACAGCGCAGCGGTAGCATCATCAACATGAGCAGTGTGGTGGGCGTGCAGGGCAATGCCGGTCAGGCCAACTACGCCGCCAGCAAGGCCGCCATCCTGGGCTTCACGAAGAGCGTTGCCAAGGAGCTGGGGAGCCGCAACATCCGCAGCAACGCCATCGCCCCCGGTTTCATCGAGACGGAGATGACCGCCGCCTTGGATCCCAAGGTGGTGGAAGGCTGGCGCGAGGGCATCCCCCTCAAACGCGGCGGTACCCCGACCGACGTGGCCAACGCCTGCGTCTTCCTTGGAAGTGATCTCAGTGCCTACATCACCGGACAGACCCTGAGCGTCTGCGGTGGCATGCTGAGCTGATCGGGTGTACAGCCTGCGTTCCGGAGGGTCCACGGGCCTTTCATGACCGACCTTTGCACTCCGATGTCCCTGACCACCGCACATAGCCTATGGCTGGCGCCTTTGTGCCTGCTGTTGGGGATCGTGGCGGCTTGGTGGCTCTATCGACGTGCGGAAGGCAAGGAGGGCTTCTCCGGGAGCCTGTCACTGATCCTGGCCGGCTGCCGTGCGTTGGCGATCGCCCTGATCGCCTTCTTCCTGCTGGAGCCCATGATACGTATCCTGGTCCGGGAGGTGCGCAAGCCGGTGGTCGTCATCCTGCATGATGGTTCCTCGTCCGTCCTTGCGGCAGGCGATGCCACTGCGATCAGGACCACCTATCCGGCTGAATTGGCCAGGGTGCGGGACGCGCTGGGTGACCGGTTCGAAGTTCGGTCCTTCACCTATGGCGATGCGGTGGCCGAAGGCCTCGACATGGACCAGATCGGTTCCTTCACGGACATCGACCAGGCTCTCCGTGAGGTGAATGACCGGTTCAGTGGCCCCGACCTCGGTGCCGTGATCATCGATGGTGATGGCATCTACAACCGCGGGCGTGACCCGCGTGCTGCCGCGGATCAGCTGGGCGTTCCGGTCTTCGCAATCGCGCTCGGTGATACCACCGTGCGACCGGACCTGCTCCTGCGTGCGGTGGACCACAACCGGATCGGCTACCTCGGGAATGAACTGCCCCTGTTGGTGAAAGTGGAAGGTCGCCGCAGCGGTGGCGCCGCGACACGCGTATCCGTGCTGCAGGCCGGGAAGGAGGTGGCCGGAAAGGACCTCGTGCTTTCCGGACGGAACGCCTTCGTGGAGTTGCCATTCACCGTGAAGCCGGAGCGTGCTGGTATGCAACGGTACACGGTATTGGTGCGGCCGGTGGAGGGGGAGGCCACCGAGGTGAACAATCGGTTGGACGTCCTAATCGATGTGCTCGATGACCGACAGAAGGTCCTGCTGCTTGGCGCGGCTCCCCATCCGGATCTCGGCGCCTTGCGACTGGCCTTGGCCGGACTGGAGGGCTACGGTACGGAACTCGCCTATGCCGATGCGTTCACGGGCGATGTGTCCGGTCATGACCTCATCATCCTGCACGGATTGCCTTCGCCCAAGTATCCGATCCAAGCGCTGCTGCAAAAGGCCGATGCCGCCGGCGTTCCGGTCTGCTACATCCTCACCAGCGCCATGGACTTCAACGCCTTCAACGCGCGCAACGCGGGGGTGAGCGTGGCGGCCGCACGTGGTTCCTTGACCGATGCCCAAGCGAACGTGAACAAGAACTTCAGTTTCTTCACCCTGGATCCCGACCAGCAGCGTGCCATGGAACGCTATCCGCCGCTCCAGGTCCCCTTCGGACAGTTCGAGCTGGGCCGCTCGGCCATGGCAATGGCGAACCAGCGGATCGGCATGGTGAACACCGCTTATCCGCTCATCGCCTTCAACCAACGCCATGATGGACGTGCCGCCGTGATCGCCGGAGAGGGTATCTGGCGCTGGCGCATCAGCGACCTGCAGCAGTCCGGGGACCATGCCCGCTTCGATCGCTTCGTACACAAGCTGGTGCAGTTCCTCGCGTTGAAGGTGAACAAGGAACGTTTCCGGGTGGAACATGCTCCACGAGTGAACGAGCACGAACGTGTGGTCTTCACGGCGGAACTCTACGACGCCACCTTCGCACCGGTGAGCGATGCTGAGATCGGCCTGGTCCTGAAGGACGAGGCAGGGCGCGACTTCAGTCATGCCTTCGTCCAGAGCGGATCGAGCTATCGTGCGGACGTAGGCCAACTTCCGGCCGGAGGGTACACCTGGAGCGCCCGGACCACCATGGAAGGCAAGTCCTATTCAGCCGCTGGCGAGATCCATGTGGAGGCGCTCACGGCCGAGCAGATGAGCACCGTGGCCGATCATGGCCTTTGGCAGGACATCGCGGCGCGCACCAATGGGCTCGTTGTGAAGCCCGGCAGCACCGGGGCCCTTGTGCAAGCGATCGAAGCTCGGCCGGGACTTGTGGCACGTTCCTATGTGCATCCAGGATCAACCGATCTGATCGGTCTCCGCTGGATCTTCTTCGCCATTCTCGCATTGCTCACGTGTGAGTGGGTCCTGCGCCGACGGAACGGAGCCTATTGAAGCCGTGCCGATGGACGCTGGCGTGAAGAGACGAAGGTTCCGGGGATGGCGGGTGGTGCTGCCGGTCGCGCTGCTGCTGTTGGTGATCGCGTGGGCCGCCCGGTACAGGATCCTTCATGGTCTCGGTGCCTTGCTGATCGAGGACGATGCGCCCGCACATGCCGATGCCATCTACGTGCTCGGTGGGGCGCCTTTCGACCGTGGGACCTATGCGGCGGACCTGCTGGAAAGGGGTGTGGCGCCGATCGCCTACGCCACAGGCTCGAATCATTCTTCCATCATGAAGGCCGAAGGACGGCTCCTCACCGAAGCGCAACTCAGTTGCCATGCAGCCGTGCGCGCGGGAGCACCTGCCGGGAGCATTCTTCCTTACCCCTATGGCACGAGCACCTTCGAGGAAGCGCAGGGTGTCCTGTACCACGCCCAACGGATCGGCGCGGACACCATCGTGGTGCTCACCACCGACTTCCATACGCGACGTGTGGGCAAGGTCTTCCGGAAGCGCTTTGCAGGTAGTGGCATCCATGTGCTCCTAGCCAGCGCGCCCAGTACGGAGTACGATGCAGACCGATGGTGGGAGAGTGAGCAGGGCCTGCTGATGGTGAACAACGAGTATGTCAAGACCTTGTTCTACGCCCTGAAGTACTGAGCGATCACCGGGCCACGATCATCCGTTGGGTGGCAGTGCCTTGCGGACCATCGATGACCACCGTGTAGGCTCCGGGACGCAGATCGAGCCGCACCGAGGCCGTGGTGTTGCCATTGCCTGGGATCACCTGCACGGTCCGGCCCAGCGCATCAAGAACACGGATGCTGCGAATGGTCCCGCCGATGGAACCAGTGACCTGGAATCCACCGTCGTTCGGGTTCGGATGGATGCGGAACTCCGGATGCTCCACCTCTTTAATGGACACGGCCTCCAGGCAGAAGGGGCTCACGTCCTGATCGCCGTACTGGCCGTCACTCTCGCCGTAGATCGTGCCATATGTGTCTCGTAGCACATAATTCCCGTCACCTTCAGCACAGCAGATACCATCGCCGAAGAAATCGTTGATGGTGAAGACGTAGCAGTCGTTCGTGAGGCAGAAGGCCACGCTGTCCACCTGTCCGTCCGTGCCATCATCGTATGGGCCACCCGTGTGAAGGACCGTGCCATCGCTCGACTCCAATTGCCAGGTCACATCGGACCCGAAGTCGTCCAGGGTGAGGATCAGGTTGATCGTTCCTGCGGGAAAGCTGGTGGTATAGTCGAGGGTCCAGGAGTCGTTCTCCAACACCTGGTCCAGCAGTCCGTTCGGTGCGGTCACCGTGATCAGGAGCGCGTTGCTTCCGGAGACCGCGGGAATGGGAGCGAGTGGAACAGTGGTCGTCTGGCCGGTGAATAATTCACCTGTCCACAGCTGTTCGTAGGTGGTACCACCATTGATGCTGTACTGGATCACGGCGGACTCCAACAGGTTGATCCCGTTGTTCTTCAAGGTGATCACTGGCGCCACGCTATCGACATCGCACAGCAGCTCTGGTATGTTGGAGATGGAGGTCACCGCGGCATCTTCGAAGATCGGGATCACCACATCGTCATCGTCGATACCCTGCAAGCTGGTGGCACATTCGCCCAACCAGGGCGCCATGAGCGGGTAGGCCAGGTCGAATCGCCCATAGGCGGCAACGGCCGTGTCATCGTCACAGGTACCCAGGCCGCCGGAGAGCTGACCCACCACCAGCTTGTTCTCGTTCCACAAGGGACTTCCGCTCGAGCCCTGCTCCACGATGCCGTCGTCCCAGTATTCGATCTTCCAGACCTGTCGGAGCTCCGTACCGACGATCTGCTCACCGGCCTCCACTGCATCGAAGGAACGGGAGATCTTCTTGATGTCGCCTGCGGGATGGTGTGCGCTCACGACCGCCTGTGCAGGGATCCCGCTCGCGTCCCATCCACTGTAGAAGACATTGTAGCTCTCGGGCGGAACATCGTTCAGGCGCACGAGTGTGAAGTCGGTGGAAACCTGGGTGATCAACAGGTCCGCACCGGAAAGGCTCATCGCCATCGAGGCATCCTCCGTCGGATCGCAGCTGGGGCTCTCCCAATTGAAGTTGAAGATCCATGCTCCCACATCACCGACCAGACAATGATTGGCCGTCAGGAAGTAGGGGGTCCCATCGTTCAAACAGTTGTTCAGCAAGGCACCGGAGCAATGCCCCGCACCAACGTTCACCCGAGCCACGGACCTGATCTGGTCCCGCCAGTCATCCCCCTGCGGACAGATCACATTGATGTTGCAGGGCATACTATCACCGAATTCGCGTTCGTCGCCATCCATACCGCGGTAGGCCGGATATACCGTGGCGATGTGCAGGTCGACAGGACCGGCCGTACCGACCGGTTGGTGGTATTCGATCGTGATCCGTTCTCCGGCGAGCTGATCGACCGCCAATAGCGTGCGACCACCGGATGGAGGACCGTATCCTCCGCGTTGTTCACCCGCATCATTCACGAGGTATATACGGGCCTCCGTAGGGATGACGAAACGATCGAACACGAAGCCCATGCTGCGCGCTTCACGGCACTCGATCGACAGTCGCCAGACCTGGTCACCGGACGGAAGCTGCGTCCACGAGCCATCCTCCAGTCCGATATCCACCGCATAGGTGTCTGCGAAACGATAGGGACCCGGGACCCCTTGGGCCGACCGTTCTTCATCTTCCGCGATCAATGCCGCGGCGTTCAGCGGCTGAAGTGTGATCACTGGTGCCGCGGTCAGGTGGGCACCGGCTGCTCCTCTGCTCGGAGCCATCCCGCCCAATTGGATCTGTGCCACGCTGCCGAATGCTAGCAGAATGGCGGTGATGCTCGTACCGGTCCGGATCATATCCACGTGAATTGAGCCGGAAGATAGCCAGCCGCTCGGAGCCGGCTCGTTAGTGGCGGATAGGAAAGGCGAACCCCGGCACAAAGGCCGGGGTTCGCAGGGATGTCCGATGTGATCAGTCGTCGTTCCCGATATTGATCCCGAGGGTCAATCCGTAGCTCATGTACTTTGAATCGATCTCGCTGAGCACAGGGTTGTCCTTGAAGGCACGGCTCATGCCGAAGCTCGCTGTCGGGGCCAGCGTGAAGAGCCCCATGTCGAAGCCCACACCAGCCTCCAGGTTCCAAAGACCCGTGTTGAAGTCGCCCTTGTTCCAGCCAAGTTTGTCGTCGCGGTCGTCCACGCTCATCAGCACATCATAGCTGGGTCCGAGCATCAACCGGATATCGAACTGATAGGTGTCCAGAACGCGGTATCCGAGCATCGCCCGCAACTTCAAGCTGGTGCGGACCAGGTCATCTTCGTAGACCAGGTTGGCCGTGGCACCGTCCTGACCGGTGATGGTCTGCGTTACGGCCGTTACGCTCCGACCCAGGAAGGCTCCTGGCTGGATGAAGAGCTTGTCGCCGAAGCGGGCATCAAGGCCGACCTGCCAACCCATCTCCGCCTTGTAGTTGATCCCGTCGGGCTCCTGGGTGAGACTTTGGAACGTGAGGCCGGCCTGTGGATTGATCTGCGTTTGGGCAGCGGCGGCCATTGAGCTCAGCATCGTGAGCGTGATCAGTGTCTTTTTCATGGTCATCAAGACTTGGACTTCTCTTGTCCAAGAGCGTGCCAAAGATCCACCATCCATCCTGATCGTCCTAGTATCAGCAACTTAGGAATGTGATCCCGACCGATCTTCGCCCCATGCAAGTAGCGGTCATCGGTGGGGGAGCAGCTGGCTTCTTCGCGGCCTTGAGCGTGAAGGAACATCGACCTGATGCGACGGTCACCATCTACGAGAAGAGTGACAAGCTGCTGAGCAAGGTCCGCATCAGTGGTGGCGGTCGGTGCAACGTCACGCACAACGAACCGGTGTTATCGCGACTGATCAAGCACTACCCGCGTGGCGCCACCTTCCTGCGCAAGGCTTTCACGGCGTTCGCGGTCCCGGATACCATTGCCTGGTTCCAAAAGCACCATGTCGCCCTCAAGACCGAGGTGGATGGGCGCATGTTCCCGGTGACGGATGATTCCGGCACCATCGTGAACGCCCTCA
The DNA here is from genome assembly GCA_020437875.1 of Flavobacteriales bacterium. Lineage (GTDB taxonomy): Bacteria > Bacteroidota > Bacteroidia > Flavobacteriales_F > PHOS-HE28 > PHOS-HE28. The sequence goes on along the minus strand of JAGQVR010000009.1, from coordinate 4,194 downwards.
TGGAGGCCGCAGCGGACCGTGGGGTGCGGATCAAGTTGAGGTCCGCAGTTGCGCATATCGACACGGTGGATAGGGCATTTCGACTCTCCATCAACGGACAATGGATCGAGGCTGACAAGGTCATCGTCACCACGGGAGGTCATCCGAAGCCGGAGGGCTATGGTTGGCTCGCCGATCTCGGTCATCGTGTCGTCCCGCCTGTCCCTTCGCTGTTCACCTTCAATATCCCGGATGATCCGATCCATGGACTGATGGGTGTGGCGCTGCCGGCGCGTGTGCGGATCGTGGGCACCTCAATGGAAAGCACCGGTCCCGTATTGATCACCCACTGGGGATTGAGCGGCCCCGCCGTGCTGCGGCTCAGCGCATGGGGTGCTCGTGATCTCAATGAGCGCGCTTATCGATTCACGGTGCAGGTGAATTGGGTCGGCGGACGATCGGAGGATGGATTGCGGTCGATCCTCCAGACGGAAGCAATGGCCATGGAACGCAAGGCCGCCCGCAATGCCGACCCCTTGCACCTGCCGTCCCGGTTCTGGGAGTATCAGATCATCCGCGCAGGGATCGATCCGGCCCAGCCATGGGGCACCGTTCCGCGGAAGTCGAAGAACCGGCTGCTCGATCTACTGACCAACGACCGATACGAGGTCCGTGGGAAGACCACCTTCAAGGAGGAGTTCGTTACCGCAGGCGGGGTGGACCTGGCCGAAGTGGACCCAATGCGCATGGAGAGCCGGCTGCACAAAGGACTTCACTTCGCTGGTGAGGTCCTCGATATCGATGGCATCACCGGAGGCTTCAACTTCCAGGCTGCCTGGACCACCGGCTTCATCGCCGGCCGCGCTGCTTCTGGTTGATCACCGCACGATGCGTTGCACCGAGGGCGCATCGCCATCGATGCTTACCAGGTAGAGCCCCGGTGAACCGCAGCAGGTGACCGATCCCATCGATCCAGCTGTGCGTTCCTCGAGCACGAGTCCACCGGTCGCATCGTAAACTCGGATAAGGGCCGGTCCCATGGCCGAGCCCCGGTCGTAGTTCAGCCGATCGCCATCCCACCACAGCCTTAAGGTGCTGGCCCGGGCTTCCCGGATCCCAACGTCCGCACCCCAGATCGCTTCGACCCATTGCGGGTTGTCGATGTATGGATTCCGGTTCCCCTGCAGGTTCGAGAAGATCGTGTTGTTGCGTGCCACCTCCTTCGCACTTACCGGATCGGCCGCGTGCCATTCCAGCAGCATGGTCCTGGCCCAGGGCATGAAGTTGCCGTTCTCAAGTACCGGGGCGGTGGTCCAGTTGATCGCATCGTCCTTGTACCGGGTCAGCAGGTAGAAGTAGCCGCGGGCCAGGTCACCCTTGTACGCATCGATCGGCTCGAAGGCAAGACCGCTGCAGCCCGGGTAGATGCACTGGCCCAACTTGCCCCCGTTATCCGCAGCGTAGGTCACATTCGAACCGACCACGCCATAGGGCCAGTTCGCGCGCTTCTGGTTCACCCAGCCATCGGTGGGGTACATGTGGAACAGGTCCGTACTGGGGCCGATCTGGTCATTGAACCAGCTCTGTGGAAAGCTGTGCTCACGGTTGAAACAGTCGCCCTCCCCGGCGTAGGTGCCACACTGGTCCACCACGAACTGGAAGGAGTAGGGTGGGGTGCCATCCGGTACATCCGAATAGATATCCCACACGGTATCGTCCGGTTTGCGATCGGTTTGGGAGAAGGCGTTCCATAGCGCACTGTTCGCCAGGACCGAATGATCATCAATGATGTCATGCAACGCTTGTCGCAGGGCTTCGCCGTTCAAGCCTTGGGCCGGATCGTAATACCCGGCAGGCGGCTGGGCAACGAGTACGCCCGGCAGCGCGAGCAGGACGAATAGGGATGACGGGCGCATGGCTCAAAGGTATCGTGCGATGGGAAGGGGGAAAAAGGAAAAGGGGGCGGAGGCCCCCCTTTTAACGGATCCGCGGATCCTTATTTCACTTTGTTCACGATGGCCGTGAAAGCGGCGGCATCCGTGTAGGCGATCTCGGCCAGAGCCTTGCGATCGAGTTCGATGTTCGCCTTCTTCAAACTGCTCATCAGGGTGCTGTAGCTGATCCCGTTCAAGCGGGCGGCCGCATTGATACGCTGGATCCACAGACCGCGGAATTCCCGCTTCTTCAGCTTGCGCCCGGTGTAGGCGTGCTGCAAGCCTTTCTCCACCGTGTTCTTCGCAACGGTGTACACGTTCTTCCGGCGACCGAAGTTGCCTTTCGCCATGTCCAGTACCTTCTTGCGTTTGGCACGGCTGGCTACTTTGTTCTTACTGCGTGGCATGGTTCCACTTTGGTTTTTGGGCGTGAGCGTTCCGCCTTTCGGCGGACTCTTTGGGGCTGCACGTCCTGGTTAACGCTACCTATCTACCCGGAGCGGTTGGGTTATCGTTCGGCCTAGCCCTGCAGCAGGTCCAGGATCGCCTTCCTGTCGCTGGCGTGCACCAAGGTCTTCTTGGTGAGGTTACGCTTGCGCTTGGTCTCCTTCTTGGTGAGGATGTGGTTCTTGAATGCGCTCTTGCGCTTGATCTCACCGGTCCCGGTCAGCTTGAACCGCTTCTTCGCGCCGGATTTGGTCTTCATCTTGGGCATGGCCTCTCTTGATTTGTCGGGGCGATGTCAACGTCGCCCCCGCGTCATTTCTTTTTCTTCGGGATCAGGAACATCGTCATGCGCTTGCCCTCCAGCTTCGGCATGCTCTCCACCAGACCGATGTCCTCCAGGTCCTGGGCGAACTTCAGAAGCAGGATCTCCCCGCGTTCCTTGAAGACGATGCTCCGGCCACGGAAGAACACGAAGGCCTTCACCTTGTGGCCTTCCTCCAGGAAGTTGCGCGCGTGCTTCAGCTTGAAGTTCACGTCATGCTCATCCGTGTTCGGCCCGAAGCGGATCTCCTTCATCTCGACCGTGCTCTGCTTGGCCTTGATCTCCTTCTGCTTCTTCTTCAGGTCGTACAGGAACTTCTTATAATCCGTGATCCGGCACACGGGTGGATCCGCTGTCGGACTGATCTCCACCAGGTCCAAGCCGAGGTCCTCCGCCATGCGAAGCGCCTGGTTGAACGGATAGACCCCCTGCTCGACGTTCTCGCCGACCACGCGCACCTCGTTCACACCGAAGATCCTGTTGTTGATCCGGTGTGGATCCTCTTTGATCACACGACCACGGTACGGACGACGGCCGCCTCCGGAAGGACGCGGACCACTAGGACGGAAGGGAGGGCCTGCCACTTATGGGGTTTTGGTTCCTGCTTTCGGGGACACACGTCCCGTCAATGAAGGCGCGAATATCGGGACTTTTCCGTTCCCTTCGACGATCTTGCGCCAGTCGCGGGCTTCAAGCGTTGCCGAGCTGGGCGGCGATGCGCTCACGCACCAGTTCCGCGAATCCTGCAGGGCTGAGGACACCCAGGTCGCCCTGGCCGTGTTCCCGCACCGAAAGGGTGCCATCGGCAGCCTCTTTCTCGCCCACCACCAGCATGAAGGGGACCTTCGTCATCTCGGCATCCCGGATCTTGCGACCCACCTTCTCGTTGCGCTCGTCCACCGAGGCGCGCACGTCCAGGTCGGCCAGTTGCCGTTGCAGGTCCTCGCACACCGCCAGGTATTTGTCGCTCACGGGCAGCAGGATGGCCTGCTCCGGCGCGAGCCACAGCGGGAACCGCCCACCCGTGTGTTCGATGATCACGGCGATGAAGCGCTCCAGGCTTCCGAATGGTGCCCGGTGGATCATGACCGGCCGGTGCTTCTGGTTGTCGCTGCCCACGTACTCCAGCTCGAAGCGCTCCGGCAGGTTGTAATCCACCTGGATGGTTCCGAGCTGCCAGCGGCGGCCCAAAGCATCCTTCACCATGAAGTCCAGCTTCGGACCATAAAAGGCCGCTTCACCGTACTCCACGATGGTCTTCATGCCACACTCGGCGGCGGCGTCGATGATGGCCTGTTCGGCCTTCTGCCAGTTCTCCTCGCTGCCGATGTACTTGCTGCGGTCCTCCTTGTCCCGCAGGCTCACCTGTGCCTCGAAGTTCTCGAAGTTGAGGGCGCGCAGGACGAGCAACACAAGGTCGATCACCTTCAGGAACTCCTCCTTCACCTGGTCGGGGCGGCAGAAGAGGTGTGCATCGTCCTGGGTGAAGCCGCGCACCCGGCCCAGGCCGTG
>JAGQVR010000098.1 GCA_020437875.1 Flavobacteriales bacterium | reverse complement strand
GTTCGGCTTCGACTACCTGCGCGATAACATGGCGCACGCACCGTCGGCGTTGGTGCAGCGCAAGCACCACTTCGCCATCGTGGATGAGGTGGACAGCGTGCTCGTGGATGATGCCCGGACCCCGCTCATCATCAGCGGCCCCACGCCGAAGGGCGAGATACACCAGTTCGACGAGTACAAGCCGCGTGTGGAACGGCTGTACAGCGCCCAGCGCCAGCTGGTCACGAAACTATTGACCGAGGCGAAGGACAACCTGAAGGCCCTTGCCGACGGGGGATCACCCTCGAAGGAGCAGTTGGAGAAGGGCGGCATGGCCCTGCTGCGTGCCCATCGTGCCCTGCCGAAGAACAGTGCGCTGATCAAGTTCCTCAGCGAGAGCGGGGTCCGCGCGCACCTGCAGAAGACGGAGAACTTCTACCTGCAGGACCAGGGCAAGGACATGCCGAAGGTGGATGCGGAGCTCTACTTCACCATCGACGAGAAGCAACACGGGATCGAACTCACCGAGAAGGGCGTCGACCTGATCAGCGGTGATGTGAACGATCCGAACTTCTTCATCATGCCCGATGTGGGCGGGAGCATCGCCGACATCGAGAAGAGCGGTGCCAGTGCGGAGGAGAAGGCCAAGCGCAAGGACGAACTCCTGCGCGACTTCGGGATCAAGAGCGAACGCATCCACACGGTGAACCAGTTGATCCGCGCCTACGCGCTCTACGAGAACAACGTGGAGTACGTGGTGATGGACGGCAAGGTGAAGATCGTGGACGAGCAGACCGGTCGTATCCTGGAAGGGCGCCGCTACAGCGATGGCTTGCACCAGGCGATCGAGAGCAAGGAGAAGGTGAAGGTGGAGGCGGCCACGCAGACCTACGCCACCATCACGCTGCAGAACTACTTCCGCATGTACCACAAGCTGGCCGGCATGACCGGTACGGCCGAGACGGAGGCGCAGGAATTGTGGGACATCTACAAGCTGGACGTGATGGTGATCCCCACGAACCGGCCGGTGGTACGGAAGGACAACGAGGACATGGTCTTCAAGACCAAGCGTGAGAAGTACAACGCGGTGATCGAGGAGATCGAACAGCTGCGCAACGCTGGCCGACCCGTGCTGGTGGGCACCACGAGCGTGGAGGTGAGCGAACTGATGGGCAAGATGCTCACCATGCGCAAGATCCCGCACAACGTGTTGAACGCGAAGCAGCACCAGCGCGAGGCGGAGATCGTTGCGCAGGCCGGTCTGGCCGGCACGGTGACCATCGCCACGAACATGGCCGGTCGCGGTACCGACATCAAGCTCGGGCCCGGTGTGAAGGAGGCCGGTGGCCTGGCCATCATCGGTACGGAGAAGCACGAGAGCCGCCGCGTCGATCGCCAGTTGCGCGGTCGTGCAGGTCGCCAGGGCGATCCCGGTTCCTCGCAATTCTACGTGTCGTTGGAGGACGACCTGATGCGCCTCTTCAACAGCGAGCGCATCGCCAAGTTGATGGACACCATGGGCCTGAAGGAGGGCGAGGTGATCCAGCACAGCATGGTGACGCGCAGCATCGAGCGGGCGCAGAAGAAGGTGGAGGAGAACAACTTCGGGATCCGGAAGCGGCTGCTGGAGTATGACGATGTGATGAACAGCCAGCGGACGGTGATCTACAAGCGCCGCCACCACGCCCTCTTCGGTGAGCGCCTGAAGCTGGACATCCTGAACATGTTCTACGAGGTGAGCTCCGGTGTGGTGAACGAATACCACGACAGCGGCGACTTCGAGGGCTTCCAGTTGGAGCTGTTCCGCCGCCTGAGCTGCGAGAGCCCGGTGGACGCCGAGGGCTTCAAGAACACGAAGCCGGAGGAGCTCACGGAGCAGGTGTACGAAGCCGCCTTATCCAGCTACGACCGCCATGGCAAGGTGACCGCGGACCAGGCCATGCCGGTGATCACGGATGTGTTCCTGAACCAGGGCCAGCAGTACCAGAACATCGTGGTGCCGATCACCGATGGCAGCAAGACCATGCAGGTGGTGACGGACCTGGCCAAGACCTACAAGAGCCAGGGCCGTGAGCTCATCGCGAGCATCGAGCGCTACATCACGCTCGCCATCATCGACAACGAGTGGAAGGAGCACCTGCGTGAGATGGACGAACTGCGTCGCAGCGTGCAGAACGCTAGCATCGAGCAGAAGGACCCCCTGTTGATCTACAAGCTGGAGAGCTTCAACCTGTTCAAGGCGATGATCGAACGGATCAACGGCGAGGTGGTCGGCTTCCTGGCGAAGGCCGGACTGCCCACGGCGCAACCGCAGGTGCGTGAGGCACAGCAAGCTCCGCCTCCTCAGCAGCGGGTGCAGACCAGCCGTACGGAGGTACCACAATATGCCGGTGCGCGTCCGTCCGCTGGTGCGGCTCGCCCCACCGCTGGCGCGGCCGCGCCCGGCCGGGGAGCCATGCCTCCTCCCCCGCCACGCCCGAGTGCTCCGGTCCGCGTGGAGAAGGCACCCGGCCGCAACGACCCTTGTCCCTGCGGAAGTGGCAAGAAGTACAAGCAGTGCCACGGCAAGGACGCCTAGTTCCAGACGGATCGATCACAGCACAAGACAACGGTCCAGCGGACCGACCGGACAGCCGAAGGCCCCCGATCGCTCGGGGGCCTTCCTGCTTATGGTGTATGTAATTGGGTTCTTAGAACTGGACCGGCACGCGCATCTGCACACGCACCGGGACACCCTTGTCAACGCCCGGTGTCCAGGGCGAGGTGGACTTGATCACGTCCACCACTTGGTCATCCACCTCCTTGTCCTTCCCCTCGATCACCTTGACGTCGCTCAGATCACCATTCTTCTCGACCACGAAGGCGGCCACCACGGAACCTTTGACGACGGTGCCCGGAGGAAGTTTCACCCCCTCCTTGATCACACGCACGAACGCACGCTCGTCACCACCCTTGAAGGTGGGCATGGTCTCGGCCCGCGTGTATAAGATGTTCTCCAGTGGTTCCGGATCATAGACCTTCTCCGCCAAGGCACCGCCCCAGGGATCAAAGCGCAACCAGACACCGGTCTTCCTGCCTTTCACGTAATCCCCCTTGCTTTCCACCTTCCCATTGGCATGGTAGAACACGAACGAACCCTGCTCCAATGTCAACTTCTCATCCAGGAAGTGGCCCTCCGCCTTCAACTTGCCGTCCATCGAGAAGATCTTTCCGATGAAGAGGTCACCCGCCTTCCCATCTGCCTGCATATAGTAGGCCGCCTTCCCCTTCGACGTCGGTTCAAGCACATCGCTCAGGTAGATCCGCCCGGACTTGGGGTCGCCGGCGGTCAGGGCCGTACTTGACAGCGTGAGGACTAGGAAAGGAACAGCAAGGAATAGGCGCACGGCGTCGGGAGGGATTTGTTCGTCCCCCTCGAACGGCGGATCGGGCGAAAAGGTTTCGTTCTATCCCGCCCAGCCTTCACGGTCCAGGCTGCGGTACTGGATGGCTTCGGCCAGGTGCTCGGTGCGGATGTCGGGACTACCGGCCAGGTCGGCCACGGTGCGGCTCACCTTGAGGATGCGGTCATAGGCACGGGCACTGAGGCCGAGGCGTTCCATCGCCTTCTCCAGCAGGGCCTTGCCCGCAGCATCGATCCGGCAGATCTCACGCAATTCCTTGCTCCCCATCTGCGCATTGCAATGGATCTTTCGGCCGCTATACCGTTCCTGTTGCACGCGGCGCGCCGTGATCACGCGATCGCGCATGTCCGCACTGCGTTCGCTCGGTCGTTCCGCGCTCAGCTCCGCGAAGGGCACGGGTGTCACCTCGATGTGGATGTCGATCCGATCGAGCAGCGGGCCGCTCACCTTGTTGAGGTACTTCTGCACCACACCGGGGGCACACACGCACTGCTTTTCCGGGTGATTGTAGTAGCCGCAGGGGCAAGGGTTCATGGCGGCCACGAGCATGAAGCTGGCCGGGTACTCCACGGTGAACTTCGCCCTGCTGATGGTGACGACACGGTCCTCCAAGGGCTGGCGCAGCACTTCCAGCACCTGACGCTTGAACTCGGGCAGTTCGTCGAGGAAGAGAACACCGTTGTGCGCGAGGCTGATCTCGCCGGGTTGTGGGAACGAGCCACCGCCGACAAGCGCCACATCGCTGATCGTGTGGTGCGGCGAACGATAGGGTCGCACGCTGAGGAGGCTGTCCTCCTTCCTCAACTTACCGGCCACGCTATGGATCTTCGTCGTTTCCAGCGCCTCATCGATGTTGAGGGGAGGCAGGATGGTTGGAAGCCGCTTGGCCAGCATCGTCTTGCCTGCGCCGGGTGGGCCGATGAGGATGATGTTGTGCCCACCGGCCGCAGCGATCTCGAAGGCCCGCTTGATGTTCTCCTGCCCCTTCACATCGGCGATGTCCACGGGGTAGCTGCGGCTGCTGTTCGCGAACTCGGCCTCCACATCCACGATGGTGGGCGCGATGGTCGGTGATCCCTTCAACAGGTCCACCACCTCACGCAAGTGCTCCACGCCGAACACCTCCAGACCGCTCACGATGGCCGCCTCCCGCGCATTGCCGGCGGGCAGGATGATGCCCTTGAAGCCCTGCTTCTTCGCTTCGATCGCGATCGGCAGGGCGCCCTTGATCGGACGCACGCCACCATCGAGGGAGAGTTCACCCATGATCAAGTGCGTGGCGAGCAGGTCGGCCGGCACCTGTTCCGTTGCCGCCAGCAGGCCCACGGCGAGCGGTAGATCGTAGGCGGTGCCTTCCTTCCGGATGTCCGCGGGTGCCAGGTTGATGGTGACGCCCTTGCCCCGCGGGAAGTAGAGTCCGTTGTTGCGCAGCGCGGCATCCATGCGTTGCTGGCTCTCCTTCACCGCGCTGTCCGGAAGGCCCACGAGGAAGAAGAAGGCACCATTCTCCACGTTCACCTCGGCGGTGACGATGGTGGCGTTGATGCCGAAGACGGCACTTCCGTGGACCTTGACGAGCATGCCTTCTGGTTAGGAACGGTCCGCGCGACGTGGCTCGGCGAGGTCGCGTTCGATATGATCGATGATGGCGTGGATGATCTTGATATGCACTTCCTGGATGCGATCGGCATAGCCTTCATGCGGCACGCGCACCTCCACGGTGCTGAGGTCGGCGAGCTTCCCGCCGTCCTTGCCGGTGAGGGCGATCACATGCATGTGCTTGTCGCGCGCCACCTCGGCGGCGCGCAGCACGTTCGGGCTATTGCCGCTCGTGCTGATGGCCAGCAGGACATCACCCTCCCGGCCATGTGCCTCCACGAAGCGCGAGAACACCTGCTCGAAGCCGTGGTCATTGCCCACGCAGGTGAGGTGGCTGGGATCACTGATGCTGAGCGCGGCGATGGGAGGCCGGTCATCGCGGAACCGGCCGGTGAGCTCCTCGGCGAAATGCATGGCGTCGCACATGCTGCCGCCGTTGCCGCAGCTGATCACCTTGGCACCCTGCTTCAGGCAGTAGCTGATGAACGCGGCCGCCTGCTCCACCGCAGCGATGTTGGCCGGATCGGCGAGGAAACGGCCGAGGACATCCTGGGCTTCGGTGAAATGGGAACGGATCCGGTCAACGCTCATCGCTTCAAAGATGCGTCATACATCATCACCACCCCGGTATCCGAGCCGTTTGCGCTCTCCAGCAGGCTTCTCCATCAATTGCTTAACTGTGTCAAAAAGGTGCGCTATAGCTTCGTCCCTACCTTCCTGTCGTCCTTCCATACGCTCCAAGCGTATCTGCAGTTCAAGATCGTTCTGCAAGATCCGGTTCATTTGGACGAAAACGCGCATGATGCGGATGTTCACCGCAACCGCACGTTCGCTGTTCAGGATACTGGAAAGCATTAGAACACCATGCTCCGTGAAGACCATGGGAGGATAGCGCCGGCCACCCCGTCCCATTGAGGTCGCATTCTGCGACCTCAAAGCTTGCCACTCCGTCTCATTCAATACGAACATGAAGTCCTCCGGGAACCGGTCCGGATTTCGTTTGACCTGTTCGTTCAGTCGTTTGGTGGGGACATTGTAAAGCTTGGCAAGATCCGCATCCACCATCACCTTTTGACCGCGCACCCAGTGGATCCGCGCAGCGATCGCCTCGTCAGGCAACATGAGTTCCTTATCCATCTGCTATGATGACGACAATCTTGTCGATCATTCGATGAATAAGATGGTGAATGGCTCATTCACTTCCAAACTGGCCTGTCAAAGGCTGGCCTGGGCGGTGAGCACCCTCATGGCGTCCAAGCCACGGCGCAGGAAACCCGCATACTCCTCCTTGTCCGGCGTATAGCCTACGGGGTCGGTGAGGAGCTTGCCCTCCGGGCTCAGCAGCACGTAAAGCGGCTGGCTGGCACTGGCGAAGTTCTCCGCCTGCAAGGTGGCCCACTTGTTCCCATGCGTGATGATGGGCTTCTTCGCTCCGGTGGATGTTTCGTGAATGAACTGCTGTTCCTTGGGGAGTTCGCGCTTGTCGTCCACATAAAGCGAGACCAGCACATAGTCGTTCTCGATGATCTCCTTCACGCCTTGCTCCGGCCAGACATGCTCCTCCATCTTCCTGCAGTTCACGCAGGCCCATCCGGTGAAATCAACCATGACGGGCTTGTTAACGGACCGCGCATGTTCCATGGCCTCGTTCAGATCATGAAAGGCTTCGGCCTTCTTCGGCAACACCCAACTGTAGCCTGCTGGTGGTGCGAGGCCGCTCATCAACGCCACCGGGCGAAAGGTCTTCTGTTCCTTATCCACCCGAAGGCCGAAGGCGAGATACCCCGTGGTGATGGTGAACAATGCGATGAAGGCCCAGCGCACCGTGGAGCGGTTCTTCACCGGGCTGTCATGCGGGAAGCGGATGAGACCGAAGAGATAGAGCACGATACCCAGCGCACACAGCACCCACACCACCATGAAGAGCTCATAGGACACGATGCTCCATTGCTTCACCAGATCGGCGTTGCTGAGGAACTTGAAAGCGAGGGCTATCTCAGCGAACCCCAGGACCACCTTCACGCTGTTGAGCCAGCTGCCACTGCGGGGCAGGGAGTTGAGCCAGCTGGGGAACAAGGCGAAGAGCGCGAAGGGCAGTGCGAGCGCCATCCCGAAACCACCAAGGCCTGCGGTGAGCTGCCACGCACCACCATCGGCGGTGAGCGCACCAGCCAGCAGGGATCCGAGGATCGGGCCTGTGCAGCTGAAGGAGACCAGAGCGAGTGTTAGCGCCATGAAGAAGATGCCGATCATGCCACCGAACTTGGAGGCCTTCTGATCCATGCTGTTGACCCAACTGCTGGGCAGGGTGATCTCGAAGTAGCCGAAGAAGCTCACCGCGAATACCAGGAAGATCACGAAGAAGAAGATGTTCAACCACGGGTTGGTGCTGATCTCGTTGAAGATCTCCGGGTTCACCGAACCGAGCAGATGGAAGGGCAGGCTGAAGAGCAGGTAGATCCCGAGGATGAAGCCACCGTAAGTAAGCGCGTTCCGCAATCCCTTCTTCTTGTCCTCGCTGCCCTTGGTGAAGAAGCTGACCGTGAGCGGGATCATCGGGAACACACAAGGGGTGAGCAGTGCGACAAGCCCACCGATGAAGCCGAGGAAGAAGATGGACCAGAGCGACTTCGTTTCCGCCACCGTTGCTTCACCGCCCTTGATCACGGGTGAGGCCAGATCCACGTTGGCAAGCTTCAACTCCGCCGAACCGGACCGTGTGGCCAGCCCTTGGAAACGGGTATCGTTCGGATCGAAGGGTATCGCTCCCAGTTCGAATTGGCCGCTCGTGAGCCCGGGCACGATGAAGTAGACGGTGGCCGGTGGCAGGCACATCTCATCGTTGCACGTCATGTATTCGAAGGCCCCCGTGACCGGTGTGGCCGGATCAGACACCGTGATACGTTGCGTGAAGACCGCCTGGTCCTTGAACTTCTTCACGAACATGCCGAAGATCTCATCCACGCCTTCGATGATCTTCGGGCCGGTCTCGGCCGCCTTACCGACCAATGCCAGACCCGCAACACTATCGACCCGGATGGAGGTCGGCCAGGGGCCCATGTCCCCATAGTTGTTCATGGAGTACACGGACCAGCCGTGCTCGATCGTGGCTGTGACCTTGATGTCCCATCCGTCACCATCCCGGGCCGCAGACACCGAGAGCTTCACCGGCTCCTCCGCGCCGGCCGCAGAGGGAGGTTGCGCTTGCAGCGTAGCGATGACCAGGAAGAGTAGGATGCCGAGGAACTGCTTCATGGGATCAGGGCTTCACTTCAAGGGCAGGGACATCGATGGTGAACCGCACGACCTCCGGTGGAAGGCAGGTCTTCTCGTTGCATACCATGAACTCCACCTCGCCCCGCAGCGGATGAACGCCGATGGCGGAAGGCTTGAAGAGCTGAACAAAGACAGGCGTACCGGAATGATACCGCACCTGCATCTCGAAGTTGGGATCGAAGACCTCCTCCGGCTCCGGCTCGGACAGCGGTCCGATGGGGGTCCATTGATCGTCGGTCTCGAAACGGATGCTCGTCGGGATCGGACCCAGATCGTTATCCAGCTGCGTCGCGTAGATATGCCAACCCTCCTCCACCTGTGCGGTGAGTTCAACGGACACCTGGCCGTCGGTGGCCGGACGCGCAAGGAAGGACCAGCTTACGGGCCCCGAAAGCGTGCCGTGCGCCATGAACAAGGAAAGTAGGTGTGGGAGCATGCCTCTGTACGAAGCAAAAATAGACCCACGCGACCGCAGGACTCCCAGCCGTTAACAAGATACTAGGACTCCTATGAGCCCGTTCGGGACGAAGCGCGCTATGGGATATCCACGCTCACCACCCGGCTGACCGGGATGGTCATGCCGTACTTGAGCACGATGTTGTCCGGATCGTAGGTCCAGATGGTCGTCTCCACGGCTTTCAACCCTTCATCGTCCTGGAAGACGATGCGGCATTTGCCGTGCTCGACGTTGCCGAGCCGGGTGGCCTCCTCCATGTTCTGAAGGATATCCTTTCGTTCACGCTCGCTCAACATCAGCGGTTGGCGCGGGAAACGCAGCGACGGGATCCGTTCCTTCGGAATGATCTGTACGTTGAACGCGAGCATGGGTTCGGGGTTGAAAGTGCCCTGAAGATAGGTTGCGCCAGACCCGGAACCAAGGACCGTTCAAAACTGGCGTACATCTCAGACCTCCAAGAGGTCCATCCGGAGCACCCTTGAGCTGCCTGCGGTGGCCTTCACCCCCTCTGCGATCCGATGACCACAAAGCCAGATGATGCGCTCGGCGTCGGCGAGGACGAGCGCCCGGTCCTTCTTGTCGCCGGGGATCTTCGCGTCGGTGAGGATATCGCTGATCAACTTGCTTCCGCCAAGACCATCGGGGCGCATCCGATCCGCATGTCGCCACGGGCGGAGTTCCAGCGGCCAGGCGATCCGATCAGCATCCAGCCAGGCCGTCGAAGGCCCCACGGCCGGATCCACCTCCTTGAAAGCGGAAGTCGTGATCCGCAAGGGGGCATCGTGCGGAGCGTCATTCGGGTGCACGAATCGAAAGGATCCCGCCGCAAGCCGTTGTGGTGTGATGACCAGTTCGTCGCGGTCCACGATCACCTCCACGCCATCACCTGGAAAGCGGCTCCCTGTGCGTTCGTCGCGGATCGCGCTGAGGATATCCCCGATCCGGTCGGGATGGAAGCCCTTGTCCCGCAATAGGCGATGAAGCACGATGAGCGGTGCTTGATCAAGGACTGCTGCGAACGGGACCCTTACCACACCATCCGCATCCGTCCTGGCCTTGCGAATCACCTCTGCACCCGCTGCGCGCGCCAGGAGGTCCAGTTCGGCGAAGAGCCGCATGTTGCGGTTCAGATTGTGTCGCGTTCCAGGACGCCATTGATCGAAGAGTGGCAGCAGTTCATGCCTGACACGATTCCGGAGGTAGGTGGAATCCGCGTTGCTGGCATCCTCGCGCCAGGGGATCCCATGCTCCTCAGCGTATCCGACGATCGTTGAGCGCTCCACCTCGATCAGGGGTCGGAGGAAGATGTCGGTCCGTGGGCGGATCCCGCTCCATCCACCGGCACCGAGCCCACGCATCAACCCCAGGAAGAAGGACTCCATGGCATCATCCGCGTGGTG
>JAGQVR010000097.1 GCA_020437875.1 Flavobacteriales bacterium | reverse complement strand
TGCGCACCCAACCGGCCACGGTGAGGGTGGTGCCGGTGAGCGATGCGTCGTCGAGGACGGACTTGATGGACGTGGGATGCATGGTCTGCTAACGGGCCGCAAAGGAACGAAGGCGGCGGTTCACCGGGGCGTTCGCAACGTCCTCACCTTGGCTTGACGCTCCATGTCGAAGGTGGTCGAGGTGGTGTTGAGGTGTTCCAGGAGCGCAAGTGCCTGTGACCGGAGCATGGGGGCCTTGTCCGGGTCAACGGCGGCCATGGCGATCAGCAGGTCGGCCAGCAGGTCCACGTTGGCCTCCGAATAGGCGGGGTGGTCCTTGAGGTGGAGCACGAGTTCCGCCGGGGGATGGGCGAACAGCTCATCCGGGTCCCGTTCAAGGCTCGTGGCGATGGCCTGTCGGGTCTCCTCCAAGGTGTTGTGGACCGGTTCCGGCACATCGGTTCCGGTGAGGCCGCTGAGCAGGCGCCGCAGCACCATGCCGAGTTGTTCGATCTGTCGGGTCAAGTGGTCCTGGTAGGCCATGCGGTCAAAGAAAGGGCTCCACTGTTCCACCGTCCCGCCACCCATCCCCAGCCGGCGACCGTTCATCACATGGGAAACATTCTTTGGGTCGAAATGTTTCCGAACTGACATTGGTCATCTAGTTTTGCGCCCCCAATGAGCGAAGCGCCACCTGTCCTGGACCCCTCGGAAACCCAGCAACCGCTGGATGAACGCGGTCTGCGGATCGTGGAGGACGCGGGACGCATCTTCTGGAGCAAGGGCATCCGCAGCGTCACGATGGACGACGTGGCCCGGGAACTCGGCATCAGCAAGAAGACCCTCTACCTGTACGTGAAGGACAAGAACGACCTGGTGACGAAGGTCTTCACGCACACCAGCTGTCGCTTCCACGAGCAGATCGCGGCCATCCAGCAACAGGGGCACAACGCCATCGACGAGATGTACGCCATCGCGCAGTTCATCGCTTCGGAATCGGGCAAGTTGCATCCGAGCCTCTACTTCGACCTGGCCAAGTACCACCCGCAGGCCTGCCGCATCATGGACCAGGGCAAGCAGGTGGAAGTGGTGGCCATGGTGGCCGCCAACATGGAGAAAGGGATCCGCGAAGGTCTTTACCGCGAACACCTGAACGTGGCGCTGATCGCCAAACTCTACGTGGTGCGCTTTGACGAGGCCATGAGCATGGAGATGGGGCGGCTGACCGAACGGCTGAGCATGGCGGAGATCAATTGGGAGCTCTTCCGCTACCACATCCGTGGGATCGCGAGCAAGAAGGGCATGGAATACCTCGAGAAGAAAGTGACGAAAGACCAGAACGCATGAGAAGCATCACCACCCAACTGGCTTTGCTGCTGGTCCTGTTCGTGAACGCGCAGGGGCCGGTGCAGTTGAGCTTGAAGCAGGCGCTGGACATGGCCGCCAGCCAGAGCTACGCCGTGCAGGCCAGCCAGCTCGAAGCGGAGAAGTCGCAGGCCAAGGTGAAGGAGATCACGGCCATCGGATTGCCGCAGATCAACGGCGAGGTGCAGCTGCAGAACTTCATCGATGTTCCCACGCAGCTCGTGCCGAACTTCTTCTCCCCTGGCATCGGGCCGGACTATATCGCGGCACAATTCAGTCTGCCCTGGAACGCCAGCGCGGGCGCCACGCTCTCGCAGCTCATCTTCGATGGCAGCTACCTCATCGGCCTGAAGGCCACGAAGGCGGTGGCCGAACAGAGCCAGCAGGAGCTGGAGAAGGCCGCGGCCGATGCGCGCAACCAGGCGGCGAAGGCCTACTTCGGGGTGCTGAGCGCGGAGGAAGGAGCCCGGCTCGCTGGAGAAGGGATCCCCTTGCTGGAGAAGAGCCGCAACGAAGTGCAGGCCATGCTGGATGCCGGCTTCATGGAGGCCACCGACGTGGACCGCATCACCATTCAGCTGGAGCAGGCGAAGGCCGTGCAGCGGAGCTTCCGCCAGCAGGCCGAGGTGGCGCGCATGATGCTGAACCTCACGCTGGGTCTGCCCCAGGGCACGCCGGTCACGCTCACCGATGAGCTGGCCGGGATCATCGACGATCCGGACGAAACGGCGCTTTCCGAAGTGGCCCTGGATCCGGCGAGCCACATCGAGCAGCAGGTGGCCGAGAACCTCGTGCTGCTGTCGGACCTGCAGCGGCGCAACGAGCGGAGCAAGGCGCTGCCCTCGCTGGGCGGTTTCCTCTCCCACCAGCAGGTGTGGAACGGGCCTGACTTCGATCCCGGGGGCGCCTATCCCTTCTATCCCACCACGCTCTGGGGCCTGAAGCTCACCGTGCCCATCTTCAGCAGCACCAGCCGCATCCAGAAGGTGAAGCAGGCGAGCCTCGCCCTGCAGCAGGCCGAGGTGAACCGCACCGCCACCAGCGAACGCTTGAAGGTGATGGCCGAGCAGAGCCGTACCCAGGCGCGCACCGCCTACGACAACTTCAAGACCGAGGAACGGAGCCTGGCACTGGCCCGGAACATCTTCGATCGCACGAGCGTCAAGTTCACCGAGGGTGCGGCCGCCAGCTTCGAGCTCACCCAGGAACAGGGCAACTACCTCATGGCACAGCAGACCTACATCCAGCGGATGGTGGAACTGCTGATGGCCCGCGCCGACCTGCGCAAAGCACTCGACCTCTATTAAGCCACCGACCTACGCTTCAAGAACACCCCCGTGATGAAGAACACGCTAGTATATATCACCCTCGCCGCACTGCTGGCCGCCTGCGGCGCCACCACGCCCACCGACGACCTGGGCCGGCAGCGCGCCAAGCTGGAGGAATTGAAGACGATGTACAAGGCCTATGCGGACAGCATCAAGTCCATCGAGACCTGGCTGGCGGAGAACGACAGCACCGTGCGCCGCAACCTGGCCGTTGTCACCGCCACACCGGTAGAGGCGGGTGCCTTCACGCACTATGTGGACGTGCACGGCAACGTGCGCGCGGACAAGGCCGCGGCGCTCTTCAGCAATGGGGGTCGTGTGCGCCGCATCCATGTGAGCGCGGGCGACCGTGTACGTCGCGGTGATATGATCATCAGCATCGACAACGACATGGCCGCCGAGCAGATCCAGCAGGCCGAAGCCGGCTACGAACTGGCGAAGACCGCCTTCGAGAAGCAGGAGCGCCTGTGGCAGCAGAAGATCGGCAGCGAGATGCAATACCTGCAGGCCAAGAGCCAGAAGGAGCAGGCCGAAGCGGGGCTTAACACCCTGCGCGAACAGCAGCGCCTCACCAACATCACCGCGCCCTTCGATGGCACGGTGGACGACATCATGGTGCGTGTGGGCGACATGACCACGCCCATGCAGCCCGCCGCCCGCGTGGTGGACCTGAGCGATGCACAACTCGAGGCCGATGTGCCCGAGGGTTACCTCACCACCATCAAGAGCGGTGCGCCCGTGAAGGTGAGCTTCCCGAGCCTCGATGAAGGGTTCGATGCCAGCCTGGCGCACGTGGGCAAGTTCATCGACCCCGCCAACCGCACCTTCAAGGTGACCGTGCGTGTGCCGAAGGGTGAGGAGGGCATGCGCCCGAACCTGCTCAGCGACATCAGCATCCAGGACCACCATAGCGACAGCGCGCTGGTGGTGCCCAGCCGCGCCGTGCTGCAGGATGTGAGCGGCAACAACTACCTGTACGTACTGCAGCCCACCAAGGAGAACGAAGCCACGGCCCGCAAGGTGATGGTGAAGCGCGTGAGCGAATACCGCGGAAGGCTCAGCGTTGAGCCCGTGACCGCCGGTGCGATCAAGGGTGGTGACCGCATCGTGGACGAAGGCGCCAAGAACGTGACGGACGGACTGACCGTGCGCGTGGCGAACTGAGGATACCGGACCGATATGCACCCGTAACGTCGACCCACCAGGTCGACAACGATCGACAACATGAGCTCGCACAACGACATCGAAAAGGACCTGCACGGACCGGAGCGCCAGTTCGCGATCACGAGCTGGGCGGTGAAGAACCGCACCACCGTGATCGTGCTCACCATCCTCATCTGCATCATGGGCATCCGCGCCTACATGGTGATGCCCAAGGTGAGTTTCCCCGAAGTGGTCACGCCGGAGGTCTTCATCGGCACCCCGTACAACAGCAGCTCGGTGGTCGACATCGAGAAGCTGATCACCAAGCCGATCGAGAAGGAGCTGAACACCATCACCGGGGTGGACGAGATCAAGAGCACCAGCGTGCCCAACTTCAGCTCCATCCACATCAAGTTCGACTACAGCGTGAGCCCCACCGAGGCGCTGCGCAAGGTGAAGGACGCGGTGGACAAGGCGCGTGGCGACAGCAACTTCCCCACCGACCTGCCCGCCGAACCGAACGTGTTCGAGATGAACTTCAGCGAGCTGATGCCGGTGATGAACATCAACCTCAGCGGCGACTACCCCATGGAGCAGCTGCACGATTATGCACGCCACCTGGAGGACCGCATCGAGGACCTGAGCGAGATCAACAAGGTGGAGATCCGCGGCGTGCCCGAGCGTGAGGTGAAGGTGAGCGTGGACCTGCCGATGATCGAATCGTTGGAACTCAACTTCGACGACATCGCCAACGCGCTGCGCAGTGAGAACCTGACGATGAGCGGCGGGGAGATCCTCACCAAGGACCAGCGGCGCAGCGTGCGCGTGATCGGGGAGTTCGTGAACATGGACCAGATCCGCGACATCGTGGTGAAGAACGAAGGCCAGCGCGAGGTGCGTTTGCGGGATGTGGCCGACGTGACCTTCGGTTTCAAGGAGCCGGAGAGCTTCGCCCGGGAATACGGCAAGAGCGTGGTGATGCTGGACGTGATCAAGCGTGCCGGCGAGAACCTGCTCGATGCGAGCGACAAGATCAACGCCATCCTGAAGGAGGATCACGGGACCGTATTGCCATCGGACCTCACCATCACCATCACCGGCGACCAGAGCGACCAGACACGTGTGAGCGTGGACGAACTGATGAACCACATCGTCCTCGGTGTGATACTGGTGGTGGGCGTGCTCATGCTCTTCCTCGGCCTGCGGAACGCCGTCTTCGTCGGTCTCGCGATCCCCATGAGCATGTTCATCTCCTTCACCCTGCTGAACGCGTTCGGAGTGACCCTGAACATGATGGTGCTCTTCGCGCTGATCCTTGCGCTGGGTCGCCTGGTGGACGACGGCATCGTGATCGTGGAGAACATCCACCGCCACATGACCAACGGCGAACCCGCGATGAAGGCCACGCGGCTCGCGGTGGGTGAGGTGACCATGCCGATCATCGCCGCCACCACGGCCACCGTAATGGTCTTCGTGCCCCTGCTCTTCTGGCCGGGCATGATGGGCGAGTTCATGAAGTACCTGCCCATCACCTTCATGATCGCGCTGGCCAGCTCGCTCTTCGTGGCGTTGGTGGTGAACCCCGCGCTCGCCTCCAAGTTCATGAAGGTGGAGGAGGACCACATGCCGCCGGGGAAGATGTGGCGGCTGGCGCTCATCCTCACCGTGGTGGGCGCGGTGGTCGGTGCCATGGGGGCCGGCTCCCAGAGCCCGGCGGTCTTCGGCCTCGGCATGCTCACCATCTTCTTCGGGGTGATGGGCGTGGCCAACGCCAAGCTCTTCGTGCCCGCGGCGCAATGGTTCCAATACACGTGGCTGCCCCGCCTGGAGGCGCGCTATGAGGCCTTCCTGCGCTATGCGCTGGACAAGCACCACCCGCGCACCTTCCTGCTGGGCACGGTGGGTCTGCTCTTCCTCGCCTTCATCCTGCTGGGGATCTTCCCGCCGAAGACGCTCTTCTTCCCGAGCAACGAGCCGATGTTCATCAACGTGTTCATCGAGGCGCCCATCGGCACCGACATCCTGAAGACGGACAGCGTGACGCGCCTCGTGGAGAAGCAGGTGATGAAGGTGATCGACGTGCCGGAGTACAAGGAGGTCCGCGAGGTGAAGAACGAGCAGGGCGAGGTGGTGAGCCGCGACACCGTGAACTTCCTGGTGAGCTCGGTGATCGCACAGGTGGGCGAGGGCACGAGCGATCCGGGCACCGGCGATGTGGAATTGAGCGCCACCCCGCACAAGGCACGGATCCAGGTGAGCTTCGTGAAGTACGCCGACCGCCACGGCATCAACACCAACGATGTGCTCGAGCGCCTGCAGGCCGGCGTGAGCGGCTACCCCGGGGTGGTGACAACCGTGGTGAAGAACGCCGACGGCCCGCCCGTGGGCAAGCCGATCAACATCGAGATCCGCGGCAAGGAGATCGAGGGCCTGCTGACCGAGGCCGACAGCGTCAAGGCCTTCATCGAGTCGAAGAACGTACCCGGCGTGGAGGCCCTGCGCATCGACATCGACCGTGCGAAGCCCGAGATGCCCATCGTGATCGACCGCGAGAAGGCGCGCCGCTTGAACGTGAGCACCTACGCCGTGGCCGATGCCATCCGCACCGCGCTCTTCGGCAAGGAGGTGAGCACCTTCCGCATCGAGGGCGACGACGACGACTACGAGATCAACGTGCGCCTGAAGGACCAGTACCGCTACAGCACCCAGCAGTTGATGGACATGCGCATCACCTTCCGCGACATGCTCAGCGGCCAGATCCGCCAGGTACCCATCAGCGCCGTGGCGAAGGAGGAGTACAGCACCACCTTCAGCGCGATCAAGCGCAAGGACCTGGACCGCGTGGTGACCGTGAGCAGCAACGTGATCGCGGGCTACAACAACAACGAGGTCGTGCAGCAGATCAAGGACGAGATGGCCAGCGGCTACACGGTGGACGACCGCTACAACCTGCGCTTCACCGGCGAGCAGGAGGACATGGCCAAGGACATGAACTTCCTCTTCTCCGCCTTCCTCGTGGCCATCTTCGTCGTCTTCCTCATCATCGTGGCGCAGTTCAACAGCATCAGCTATCCGGTGATCGTGATGAGCACGGTGGTCTTCAGCACCATCGGCGTGTTCCTCGGCCTCATCGTGTTCCGCATGGACTTCATCATCCTGATGACCATGCTCGGCATCATCTCGCTGATCGGTGTGGTGGTGAACAACGCGATCGTGCTCATGGACTTCGCGCGGTTGCTCTTCCAGCGCGAGCAGCGCCAGCTCGGCCTGGACGAGCACACCATCATACCGAACGAGCGCAGCCGGGAGGCGCTGGTGATCGCGGGGCGCACACGTTTGCGCCCGGTGCTGCTCACGGCGGTCACGGCCATCCTGGGCCTGCTGCCGCTGGCCGTGGGGCTCAACTTCAACTTCTTCAGCCTCTTCATGGAGCTCGACCCGCACATCCACATGGGCGGCGACAACGTGGTGTTCTGGGGGCCGCTCAGCTGGGCGGTGATCTACGGCCTCATCTTCGCCACCTTCCTCACCTTGATCATGGTACCCGTGATGCTGCTGATCGTGCAGAAGATCAAGCACCGCCGGCAGTGGAAGGCGCAGCTGCGCACGCAGGTCGCGGTGAGCGAGGCGAAGTCGAACACGCTGCGGCCGGGTACGGTCTAAGTAAGCTCAACGCATGGTGATGGCAGGCGCGGCGCAGGTCGCGCCTGCTTCGTTCTTGCACATGCCCGGTGAGCCGTGAAGCCACCGGTTCCGGAAGGATGCGTCCTAGTATTGTATGACCGAAGAACCCACCACATGCGAGCTACACTACTCCTGCTGACCCTGGCCATCGGCACCGCAGCCCGCGCGGTGGACGTGTACCTGAACACGGCCATCCAGCCCTTCTGCGGTTACAGCAACGGCTCCATTCATGTGAGCGTGAGCGGCGGAGTGCCGCCGTACTCCTTCGTGTGGAGCACCGGCGCCACCACGCAGAACATCTTCGACCTGCCACCCGGTAGCTACACCGTCACCGTCACCGACGCCAACAGCGATACCGATCAGGAGGTCATCGTGCTCACCGACCAGCCCGACATGGGGCCCTACTACGGTCACAGCAACCTGATCGACGGCATCGGCTATCATCCCTGCCCCGGGCAATGCGATGGCAAGCTCACCTGTGTGGTGGACTACCTCGCCGCCGTTGCGCCCTATGATGTGACCGTGAGCGTGTTCGGCGCTCCGCTGACCGTGCAGGGCTATGACTCGCAGGGCAATCCCTACTTCGGCGATCTCTGCACCGGCACACCGGTGGAGATCCTTATTGCTGATGCCAACGGATGCACCACGGCGGCCAGCACCGCGATCGTGGGACCGGAGGCGCAGGTCGTTGATGTGCTGGGGACCACGGATGCATGTGCAGGCCAGGCGAATGGCTCGGCCACCGTCGTCTTCCCCTGGGATGGCTGGCCGGGGTCCGAGATGATCGTGCGCGACGCGAGCGAGTTGGTCGTCTTCCAGGGCCTGATCACACCGGATGAGGGCATGTTGGTGCCAGGCCTGGCGCCCGGCGATCATGTCGTTCATCAGCGCTGGCCGGCCACCACCCCGGGCTGTGAGGTCATCGTGTCCTACTTCACCATCGGCGACCTCGGCCCGGACTGCGGGCAGGTGAGCGGCTCGGTATTCGTGGATGTGGATACCGATTGCACGCCGGGCTCCGGTGATGTTGCACTGGCTTCCCGCATTGTGCGCATACAGCCCGGCGACCACTACACGCTCACCGATGGTGATGGCGCTTACGCGGCCACCGTGGTCTATGGCGACCATACCGCGGAGGTCATCGCACCGAACCTGGGGCCGCTCTGCCCGCTGCCATCGCCTGCGGCATTCACCACCAGTGCCGGTGCGCCCAATGCCGTGGTGGACCTCGCCATGGAGAGCCTCGTGGCCTTCGACCTCTTCGCGCACGGCGCCAGCGGCGCGGCACGTCCGGGCTTCGGCTACGACCTCGCCGTGCACCTCGCCAACTACTCGTTCACGCCCAGCGGACCGCTCACGCTCACCCTTGACCTCGATGCGGCGGTCTCCTTCACCAGCGCCGTTCCAGCAGCCACCAACGTGGCGGGCAATACGATCACCTGGGATCTGCCGGAGCTTGGCCCTTACACGACCGCATCGGTGTACATCCAGGCGAGCGTGCCGCCGAACCCCGGCCTCATCGGCACTTTGCTCAGCAGCACCGCCACGATCAGCTCCGGCCTTGCTGAGGTGGACCTCAGCAACAACACCTTCGTGATGGAGCGCACGGTGACCGGCAGCTATGACCCGAACGACAAGCTCGTGCAGCCCTCGGACATCTACCTCCTCGATCAGGACGATCACCTCGACTACACGATCCGCTTCCAGAACACCGGTACCGATACGGCCTTCACCGTGGTGGTGGTGGATACGCTCGCCGTGGAGCTCGACATCGCATCGCTGGAGCTTGGTGCGGCATCGCACCCGTACACGCCGGAGCTGGACGGGCGCGTGCTGCGTTTCCGGTTCGACGACATCCTGCTTCCCGATAGCAACGTGAACGAGGCCGCCAGCCATGGATTCGTCGCCTTCCGCATCAAACCGGTCGCCGGCCTTCTGCCCGGCACCTGGCTGCGCAACGGCGCGGGGATCCACTTCGACTTCAATCCGCCCATCATCACCCCGCTGGCCGAGGTGATGGCCGACTTCAGCACCGGTGTTCCATCGAATACGGACGGTGCATGGTCGCTGATACCGAACCCCGCTTCGGACCTGGTAAGGTTGCAAGTGCCGATGCACATCACTGGCGCCGTGTTCGTTCGGATCATCGGTACCGATGGGCGTGTCGTACAGGAAGGATCACTACAGGGAGAGCTCGTCATCGACACCGGTGCCCTGGCACCTGGGGCGTACGTGGTAAGCGTTGCGCACACGCACGGGCACAAGCTGCTGCGCTTGATCAAAGGATAGGCGGAGGTCGCGCCTGCTTCGTTCTGGACGATACCTTCGGAGCATGCGTGCCTGCATCCTCCTGCATCTCTTCTTCGCATCGCTCCTCACCTCGGCGCAGTCCGTCCTCGCCGATCCGCACATCTTGCGCGATACGCTCACCTTGCTGGACACCACGCGCCAACGCACCATCCCCATCGCCCTCTACCACCGCGCGGACGAACCGCTGGATGGACTGCCAGTGATCCTCTTCAGCCATGGCTACAACGAGAACAAGCCCGGCAGCTACCTGCTCTACCGCTGGCTGCTGGACCCGCTCGTGAAGGATGGCTACGTGGTGGTGAGCGTGCAGCACGAACTGCCCGGCGACCCGCCGCTGGCCATGAAGGGCGATATC
>JAGQVR010000096.1 GCA_020437875.1 Flavobacteriales bacterium | reverse complement strand
TGCACCAGGGCCATGGCGCTCACACGGTTCACGCACTCGTTGAAGAGCTCCATGGTCTTCGGGTCGCTCACCTGGTCCATCTGGAACCGGATAAGGCTCTTCACGATCTGCAGGTTGTTCTTCACGCGGTGGTGGATCTCCTTCAACATCACCTCCTTCTCCTCCTTGCTCAGCATCGTTTCGCGCAGCTCCTGGTTGGTGCGTTCGAGGTTCTGGCGTGCGGTATCCAGCTGTTCCGACCGGAGCCGGCTCTGCAGGAGGAGTTTGTTGCTCACCCCCACCAGCCAGGCGAACACGATGGCCAGCAGACAGGCCGCCACCAATAGGAGCTGTGCCTCATCCCATCGATCGGACAGGGTGGCCGTATGTGTGCCAAGGCCATGTTCATGCACCTTGCGCGTCGTCCGGTCGATCGCCGACTGGGCGCGTTGAAGGATGAAATCGAAGACCACCTCATTGGGACGGTGCTCGCTCCAGGTCCCTTGATGCGCCATCGCATTGGTATGCAGCGAATCGGCCTGGTGCAGCAGCTCGCCGAGCGCGCGCGGCAGTTCGTCCATGCCCGGCGCGCCGGAGTACTCGTCGCCGAGCATACCGATCGATGCCTGTACCTTGATGAGCTCCCCCGGCCATTGGAACTGCCGTGTGCCGACGTCCATACGGTGGGTCAGTCCCAGCTGGTTGATCGATCCACCGATCTGGCTCAGGTCGTTCAGCAGGTTCACCTCCTTGGCGATCTTCTGTTGAAGCTGCCTGGAACGTGATATGAGGACGAGGCCATAGATGATGAACACCGATACGAGCGCACCGGTGGCCAGGGGCCAGGACCGCAAGGAGAGGCGCTTGAATTGGATCATCGCAGGGCCTTTGAACGGCCGCACGCCGGCAAGGGTTACCGCTCCACGCTCGCTCGCAACCGGGCTTCGAAGGCCTGGAGAAGGCCTGTGAGGTGTTCGGTCGACGCGGCGCGCAGTTCGCCGTGCAGGCGCTCCACGTTCGTCCGGCTCAGCCCTTCCGTCTTCTGGGCATCACCATCGGTGCGCATCAGCTGCTTCAGGTGGATGCCACCACGGGCCGTGTTCCGGTTCCCGGTATGGGTCAGCTCCGATATCGTGATCCGGCATTCACCGGCCTGTACCTGGATCAGCAACTGGTAGCTCACCGTGCCCATGGACTCCTCGCGACCGGTCAACATCAGCGACCGGAAGTTCAGCCGCGCGGTCCCCTTCATGATGCCGGTGGACCGGTCGGAGCTCAACACCCTGGCGCCCGGCTCCTTTCCGAACGTCCAGGTCCATGCGTCACTGGCGGCATCGAAGAGTTGAAGTGCGTTCAACGGAACGCTCACCGAACGGGAGAAGGTGAGCACCGCCGCGGGAGCCTGGGCGCGTGCGGACATCCCATGGAGGCATGCCACGAGAATGGTCAGGATGACGAGCGAGGCGCGCATCAGGGCATGCAAGATAGATGGCGTCGGGGAGGTCACGCGGTTAACTTCGCCCCCTCATCCATGATCCATGCCAATGACGAATGCGGGCAATCCGGCTTTGAAGGTGGGGGTGTTCTATGACGGGAGCTACTATACCCACGTCAGCAATTATTACAACTACGTCCACGACCACAGGCGTCGTATCCACATCGGCGGTCTGCACGATTATGTGAGGCACATGGTGGCCGAGCGCGAAGGCACCAAGCCCAACCTCTGCCACATCATCGATGCGCATTTCTTCCGCGGTCGCTTCAGCGCACGGGAGGCCAATGAGAAGCCCAATCAGCTGTACCATGATCGGGTGTTCGATGATGTGCTGATGTACAACAACGTGCAGACCCATTACCTGCCCCTGAAGGATATGATGGGGCGCAAGAAGGAGAAGGGGATCGATGTGCTGATGGCGCTGGAGACCTACGAGCTCTGCATGCTGAAGCGCTATGATGTGGTGGTGCTCGTGGCTTCGGATGGGGACCATGTGCCACTGGTGCGCAAGCTGCACGCCCTGGGTTGCAAGACCATGCTGCTCGGCTGGGACTTCGAGTTCACCGATGCGGAGACGGGCGAGCAACAGTACACCCGCACCAGCACCGACCTCTGGAACGAGGTCACCTATGCGCTTCCCATGCACGACCTCATCGACGAGGGCTTGAAGGAGGAGGATGAACTGATCATGGACTGTTTCGTGGCGCGCGATGATCGCATGCGGGACATGGAGGACCTGCCAGCTGACCTCGACCCCGAATCACGGCATCGCAGCACGGTCATGAGCCTGATGAACGGTTACGGCTTCATCCGCTTCCCGGACAACAACCTGTTCTTCCTGAAGGACGACCTGCTCGATGCGGAGTTCGGTGACCTGCGCGTGGGTGACATGTTGGAGTTCAACGTCGCGGTGAACGCACGTGGCCAGCGCGTAGCCAAGCAGATCAAGCGGGCGTACGAGATGCAGCCCACGGACTGAGTCGGCCTACCTCGGCAGTTCCAACCGGAAGGTGCATCCACGGCCCGCACCGGGGCTGGAAGCACGGAGCTCTCCGTTGAGGGCACGGGCCCATCCCTTCGCACGGGCCAGGGTGCCGCGTCCTTGGGATTCGGCAGCGGTCGGCCGGCTTTCCAGCCAGGCGAAGCGCTCGAATACCCGGGCCAGGTCCTCGGTGGACAAGCCCACGCCAGGGTCCTGCACTTCCAGGATGATCCCGTCATCCCCGGACCGGAGCCGCACCTCGATGGTCGAACCGGTGGGTGAGAACTTGGAGGCGTTGGAGAGCAGGGCATCCATCAGGTCGGCGAGCACCCGGGGGTCGGAATCGATCGTCAGGGAAGCGTCCAGATCGAGCAGGAGCTGCTGGCCCTTGCGTTCATAGCGGAAACGGAGCAGTTCAGCCCGCTCCATGACCAGTGCATTCAGGTCAACGGACTGGAATTCGGGCCGTATGCCGCCACGGGCCACCTGCAGATCGTCCATCAGGCTTTCCACCTCGCGCAAAGCCTTGAAGTATTGTTGTTCGCCGTAGAGGAGCAATTCATCGCGCTCCTCCGCGGTCGTGTCCTCCTTGAAGCGTTCGAGCACCTGTTGCAGACCGATCAACCGGTTCCGCAGGTCATGCGAGAATCCATGCAATCGTTCCGCCTGTTCAGCGCTCGCCTTCATGGTCAGGCCTTTTCCGCCTGCGCGAACCGGCGCAGCATGTCCTCCAGGCTGTCCGCATTGATCGGCTTGCTCAGGTACTGGCAGTCCTTCAAGGCGTGGATGGCACTGATGACCTCCGGTTTGGTGCTGGCTGTGAGGAAGAGGATGGGCACCGGCTTACGACTGTGGATCTCCTGGGCCAGCTCGAGACCGTTCTTCGTGCCCTTCAGGTAGATGTCCATGATGATGAGGTCGGGCATCTCGCCTTCCAACAGGGCTTCGGCCTCATCGGAGCTTCGTGCCGTTCCGGTCACCTCGAAACCCATCCGCTCCAGTTGAAGGCGGTAGCCGAAGGAGATGATGGTCTCATCTTCGATGATCAGGATCTTTTTCATTGCAGAGAGAGGAGGGGAGAGTGGGTCAATGGGAGCGTGAACGTTCATGATCGCGGACGACGCGTTCGAAGCTTTCGATGGTGAGTGCCTTTTCCACGTATCCGATCACCGACCGGAAGGAGAGGGCGCGTTCGAGATCGGCGGGTCGGTTGCTGCTGCTGAACATCACCACGCTGGTGCGGTCATTGGGAAGCAGGCCCTCCTCCTCACAGATGCCGAGCAGGTCGAACCCGGTGTGTTTGGGCATGTTGATGTCCACGAACATCAGGTCCGGCTCCTCCTGGCCTGCGCGCAGGTAGTCGAGGACCGCATCGGCCGAGGTGAAGGTCGTCAACCGGCCCTTGTAGCCGGCTTTCTTCAACACCAGTTTGGTCACGAAGTTGCAGTCGTCCTCATCATCCACCAGGATGATCAGGCCGACCGAGGGCAGGACTTGGGTAGGGACGGACATAGGAGGGTCCCGTTGAACGGGGGACGCGGCCACTTGGTTGCAGCCAGCGTCCAGTTCGTTCACGATGGGGGAGGCATGGCCTGGCGAAGACCTACCTTCCTCCCGCATGAGCGCCTACCGGGATCGATTGTTACCGCGTCGTGATTTCCTGCGTCGCCAATTCCGCTTCCTGGGTGTCGCGATACTCCTGGTGGCGGTCGCTCTGGCGATCGGGGTGGCCGGATACATGGGCTTCGCAGGTCTGGGGTTCACGGACGCCTTCCTCAATGCCAGCATGATCCTCGGCGGAATGGGACCGGTGGACCCCTTGCCGAATGCGGCCGCCAAATGGTTCGCTTCGTTCTATGCGCTGTTCAGCGGCATCATCCTGCTGGGGACGGTGGCGGTCATGCTCGCACCCCTGCTACATCGTATCCTGCATGTGTTCCACCTTGATGAGTATGACAAGGACCGATGAGGACGGTTCGACCTTCAGTGGTCCTGACGGCTCTCATTCCAGGTACGGTACTTCATGGTGATCGGTTCCCGGTCGTTCGGTACCTCCCGCAGGGGTTCGCAGGGCTTCAGGGTGGCGTGCAGTTCGGCCGGCAGGGATTGATAGAGCTTCGTGCCCGCGCTCTTCCAGGCCAGCATCTCATCAGTGACCGGCTTGACGGCCTTCGCAGGATTGCCCACGATCACCTGGCGTGCCGCCCACACCGAGTCAGCACGGAGGAAGGAGAGGGCACCTACGATGCAACCCTCGCCGAGCTCCACATTGTCCATCAGCACGGCGTTCATGCCCACGAGGCAGTCGCGACCGACATGGGCGCCGTGGATGATGGCCCCATGCCCGATGTGCGCGTTCTCCTCCAGGCGGACAGTGACACCGGGGAACATGTGCACCGTGCAGCTCTCCTGCACATTGCATCCGTCACTGATCACGATCTCGCCCCAATCACCGCGAAGCGCCGCTCCCGGGCCGATGTACACGTCGCGGCCGATGATGACGTTGCCGGTCACGACCGCTTGGGGATGGATGTAGGCGGAAGGATGGACGACGGGTCGGTATCCGTTGAATTCGTAGAGCATGGCCTTGACTTGGATGGACGAAGATGACCCGATCACCGACACGTCCGGCGCAATGTTAAGTCTGGGTTAAGCATTGCTCTCCCTACATTGGCCTTTGAACCGGCCGGGTACATTTGGCCCGCGAAAAAAGCGCCCCATGGCACTGGATAATCTCCTCAGCATCTTCAAGCCGCGAGACCGCGTGTTCTTCTTCCACTTCGAGGCAAGCGCCGCGAACGTGCTGCGGATGTCGGAGGACCTGCTGTCCATCATGGCCACCGAGCAGGGTTCACAGCGGATCGCGTTGTTGGAGCGCTTGGAGATCGCCGAGCACGCCAACGATGACCTGACGCACACGATCTTCACCGATCTCGCGCGGAACTTCATCACGCCGATCGACCGGGAGGACATCCATGCGCTGGCCACCAGCTTGGACGACGTGGCGGACTTCATCCTGGCGGCGGCAAAGAACCTCGAACTCTTCGGCATCAAGAAGCCGGACGAGACCTGCCGGGAGCTGGCGCGACTCGTGCACGAGGGCTGCCAGATCGTACAGCTGGCGGTGCAGGGCCTGCGGACGATGGCGAAGACCGGTGGGAACAACGAGTTCGTCGTTCGCATCAACAGCATGGAGAACCAGGCCGACGAGGTCTTCGACCGGGCCATCCAACGCCTCTTCGCCACCGAGACCGACCCGATCCAGCTGATCCGCATGCGCGACATGTACTCCACGCTCGAACTGGCCACGGACAAGTGTGAGGACGTGGGCAACGTGATCGAGTCCATCATGCTGAAGTACGCGTGAGGGCATGACGCTGCTCATCGTCATCATCGTACTGGCGTTGGTGTTCGACTACATCAACGGCTTCCACGACGCCGCCAACTCCATCGCCACCATCGTGAGCACCAAGGTGCTCACCCCGGTGCAGGCCGTGATCTGGGCGGCCGCCTTCAACTTCGTGGCTTTCTTCATCTTCAGCGATCACCACGTGGCCAATACCGTGGCCAAGACGGTACACGAGGAGTTCATCACGCTTCGGGTGGTGCTCGCCGGCCTCATCGCGGCCATCACCTGGAACCTGCTCACCTGGTGGTACGGGATCCCGAGCAGTTCTTCGCATACGTTGATCGGCGGATTCGCCGGTGCGGCGCTCGCCGGTGCCGGCTTCGACATCGGCAGCATCAACCTGGAGAAGATCGGCATCATCGCCCTCTTCATCTTCCTGGCGCCGTTGGTGGGCATGATCATCTCGGTCTTCATCACCCTCGTCACCCTGATCCAGCGGCTTTGGCTGCGGCTCGCGATCATCGCGTTGGCCACCGCCATCACCTGCATCTTCATTCTCAAGAACAACGATCTGCGCATCGCCATGGCCCTGTTCGCCGTGGTCTTCATGGTGGCCTATGGTTGGGACATGACGCGGAACCAGCCCAGTGCCCTGCGGACGTCCAACCTGTACAAGCGGTTGCAGCTCTTGAGTTCCGCGGCCTTCAGCATCGGCCACGGCGGCAATGATGCCCAGAAGGTGATGGGCATCATCATGGTGGCGATGGTGGCCAGCGGGCAGCGCGATAGCCTGGAGCATATGCCGACCTGGGTGCCACTGGCATGCTACACCGCTATCGGCCTGGGGACCTTGAGCGGAGGCTGGAAGATCGTGAAGACCATGGGCTCACGCATCACCAAGGTGACCCCGCTGGAAGGGGTCTGCGCGGAGAGCGCCGGTGCCATGACCCTGTACATGACCGAGCAGATGGGCATCCCGGTGAGTACCACGCACACGATCACGGGGGCCATCATCGGCGTGGGTGCCACGAAGCGCCTGAGCGCTGTTCGCTGGGGTGTCACCGTGCGCTTGCTGTGGGCCTGGGTGCTCACCATCCCGGTAAGCGCGGTCCTGGCGTGCATCGCCTATTGGATCGCCGGGTTGTTCGGGATCTAAGGTCGAGCACCATCCTTTCGCCTACCGGGCGGTTCAGTCGGAATGACCGTGTGAAGTTGTTCACGATATTCACCGGATGGGAATGAAGCAGCATGAGGCATTGGTCACCCCGGCCTTTCGAGCTGAGGTGCGCTCGGTGATGCAGGCCATCATCGGGTTCGCGGCATTGTACCTGCTGCTGATGGTCGCGGCACTGGTGTTGATGGGCCTGAGCGTGCTGGCCGGGGTGGGCATCATCATGGTCCATCCCAACTTCGTCACGCTTGCGGTCGGAGGTGGGATCATGTTCCTGGGGATCATGGTCTGTGTCTTCATGGTGAAGTTCATCTTCATGCGCACCAAGGCCGCCGAACCGGTTAGCATCATGGTGCGCTCCACGGACCAGCCGGAGCTGATACGAATGATCAATGAACTGGCTGATGAACTTGAGGCACCTCGCCCGAAGCGGGTGATCCTGGTCCCGGAAGTGAACGCGGCCGTCAGCTACGAAAGCACGTTCTGGAGCATGTTCCTGCCGGTGAAGAAGAACTTGAGGATAGGCCTGGGGCTGGTGAATTCTCTCAATGTGGGTGAACTGCGTGCGGTGCTGGCCCACGAGTTCGGGCACTTCTCCCAGCGTAGCATGAAGTTGGGGAGCTATGTGTACACCGTGAACAGGGCGATCTTCGATCTGGTACAGCACCGCGATTCCTGGGACAGGACGCTCGATGGATGGGCGGAGTCCGGAGGCGTGTTCGGCTGGTTCGCCATTCCGACCGCACACATCGTCCAGGCGGTCCGGGGTGTGCTGGCCAAGGCCTACGGCCGGATCAACCGGAAGTACTATTCCTTGTCCAGGCAGATGGAGTTCCATGCGGATTCATTGGCGGCGCTGTCAGCTGGTGGACCACGGTTGATCACGGCTTTGTTGAAGGTGGAGTATGCCGGTATGGCTTGGGAGAGCACCTTGAATGACATGGGGATGTGGCTGAACAAGGGAAGGACGGCGGAGGACGTGTTCGCCATGCACACGGTGCAGGTGGGCTTCCTGCGGGGGCTGGCACCGGATACTCCGGCTGACAGGGTGTTCGACGACATCCAGAAGGAAAGGATCACCTGGCGTCCGCGGTTGGTGGTCAAGGACCAATGGGCCTCACATCCGACACTGACCGAGCGGGAGGAGAATGTGGCACGTATCGGTGTGTATCGCCCGACCGATGAACGTCCGGCCTGGGTGCTTTTCAGGGATGCCGGGCACCTGCGGACGACCATGACCAGCAAACTCTACGCGAACGCAGAGGGTGTTGGGGAGGCGCATGGGACCATATCGCCGGAAGAGCACCGTGCGGAGCTCAAGTGTAACGAAGAACGGTTCAGGATCGACGATCGGTACAACGGGGTGTTGCGCGATCGATGGCCGGCCATCGTTGACGAGGCGGAGATCAGCGCTCCGGAACTCGAAGGAGTGCCTGCCATCTCCACCTTTTACACGAAAGAGGTGGCGGACCGCCACGGTCGACTGGCGAGAACACGTGCCGATCATCACTTGTTGTTGGCGGTGAAGGACAGCGCCGTGGACGTGGAGACCTTCGAACTGGACGGTGTGAAGTACGCTCGGAAGGACGCACAGGCGTGTGCCGAACGATTGGCCAGGGAATTGGAGTCAGAGGAGGCCTGGTCCAAGTCATCCGACCGGCAGGCCCAGATCGCCAATATCCTGGCCGCAAGAGCCATGGGCCGGTCGGAGGAATTGAAGGAAAGGACGTCCGTTTACCTGGAAGCCGTGAAGGAACACCGTACCATGACCGAGGTGCTCGAACAGGGGAACAAGGTGCATGCCATGGCCATAGCGAAACCACGGTTCGATCAACGGGAGTGGTCCGAGTTGGGGAACGCTGCGGATGTGATGTACGCCCGGCTCAAGGGGGCGCTGGAGCATCATGACCATCACCTGCTGTTGGCCGGTGACGAGCATGTGGAAGAGATCCGGGCCCTGGATCGGGTCAAGACGGGTTGGTCCGCCGGTGCGGCCTTCGAGCCCGATGTGTTCTGGGGCTTGTACCGGAACGTTGGGCTGCTGGAGGCGAAAGCGAGGGAGAAGGTCCACCTGGCCTTGAAGGGTCTGACGGATCTGCAATTGACCTGGATACCTTCGGCCTAAGGGCAGCTACCTTCGCCATCATGTCCATCATCCTATCCGACGTGGGTCTGCACAGCCATCTGTTGCCGTTGACGTACACGCGTCCGGTGGGGCAGTTGAGGCCGGGGATCCTGCGGATCAGTGAAGGATGGTACGTGCGCAGCGGCCTGCCGGTGGGCCACCGGACGGAGGACCATCTCTCGGCATCCTTCCCGCTGCCACAGGAAACAGCGAACTGGGAGGTGGATGGCAGCCTGTTCCCGACCGATGACCTGGTAGGTGCGGTGATGGACCTGCGTCCGGGCGATGTGCTCGTGTACGAAGGCCGGGCATTGGCCTTCGGTGCGGAGGGCAAGGCCCATCCAACGGTGGGCGACTGGGAACGCCCGCCAGCCTTCCTGCGGCAGGTGGCCTTCAACGGTGAAGTGATCCGCTTCGGCCGGCCCTGGCACCTCTTCCAACGCTGTGGCGAGGCGATCGCACACGACTTCAAGCTGCTGACCGATGGTCGGCGATCCCAACGCATCGCGGGCACGAACACGGTGATCGGTGATCCGAACGCGATCTTCCTCGAGGAGGGTGCGGTCATGGAGGCATGCATCCTCAATACCACCAACGGCCCGATCTACCTGGGAAAAGGCGCCGAGGTGATGGAGGGGTCGATGTTGCGCGGTCCCATCGTGGTGGGTGATCATGCCCAGGTGAAGATGGGTGCCAAGATCTACGGACCTTCCGCCTTCGGGCCGGAATGTCGTGTGGGTGGCGAGGTCACCAACAGCGTGATCCTCGGGTACAGCAACAAGGGGCACGACGGCTTCCTGGGCAACAGCGTGCTGGGCGAATGGTGCAACCTGGGCGCCGACACCAACACCAGCAACCTGAAGAACACCTACGGCCCCGTGAAGGTCTGGAGCTACGCCGAGGTGGGGCTGGCGGACAGCGGGCTCACCTTCTGCGGCATGATCATGGGCGACCATGCCAAGGCGGGCATCAACACCATGTTCAACACCGGCACGGTGGTGGGGGTCTGCGCCAACGTCTTCGGCGGTGACTTCCCGCCCAAGCACGTGCCGGGTTTCAGTTGGGGCGGGGCACACGGCCTGGCGGACCACGACCTGGACAAGG
>JAGQVR010000095.1 GCA_020437875.1 Flavobacteriales bacterium | reverse complement strand
GGCCGGAATGGGGCAAGAACGGCCTGGCCTGGGTGAGCTATGATGACTTCGCGCACTTCACGAAGGAGGCCTACGCCGTGTACCCGATGGGCGAAGGCGTGGACGTGGCGCCCACCGCCTTCGACATCCGCTTCGGGCTGCCCGTGGTGGATGCGGCGGGCGATGTCACCGGCGACTACATCGCGCTGCGCCATGTGGGCGGCCGCACCTTCCGCACGGAGACACCGATCGCCAAGGGCACGCGCTTCAAGGTGGAGATGACGAACAACGTGGAGTGCTACGCCTATTGCTTCGGGCAGGAGACGGACGGCAGCACCTACATCCTCTTCCCGAACACGCCGAAACATTCGCCCTATTGCGGCATCACCGGCACGCGCCAGTTCCCGCGCGACCAGAGCATGACGGCGGACGAGGTGGGCACCACCGATGTGATGACCATCCTCGTGTACCGCGAGGCCATCGACTTCAACAAGGTGGATGCGGCCTTGAAGGCATCCAATGCACCTGGCATGGATGCTCGGTTGAACGCGGTGCTGGGCAATGAACTCCAGGATGCCGGATCTATGCGCTACACGGCCGGCAGGACCTTCGGCGCGGCGGGACCGGCCAGCAAGGCCGCCATGGCGATCGTGCTTGAGATCGAGAAGCGATGAACAAGAAGTGGCTGATCCTTCCCGGCCTCGCCTTGGTGGCGCAGGTCTTCCAGCCCGATCGTTCCGTGCAGGCCAACGACCCGGAGCATGACCTCATCACCGTCACCTCACCCACTGCGGAGGTGCAGGACCTCCTGCGCAACGCGTGCTACGACTGCCACAGCGACCGCACCACCTACCCCTGGTACAGCTACATCACGCCGGTGAACTTCTGGATGCAGGGCCATATCGACCATGGTCGTGCCGAATTCGACATGAGCTCGTGGGGGCGCCGACGCGCGAAGTGGCAGCGGCACAAGGCGAAGGAGTCGGTGGAGATGCTGGAGGAGGGCGAGATGCCCCTGCCCTCCTACACTTGGGTACACCCGCAGGCGCGCCTGACCGATGCCGAGCGCAACGCGTTGATGGGCTTCTTCAAGGGGCTGATGCCCGGTGGGGAGGGCGAGGAGGGGAAGGAGGAGCGGTGAGTGAAGTCCTAGTCCTCCCCGCCGCGTGATCCCGGCAGCAACCTGTCGATTACGCCTTGAAGGAAGGAGATCATGCGACGCCCGCCGCTCACCTCTTCTTCGAGCTGTTCCACGCGTTGCTCAAGCTGCTTTGCACGTTCGGCATGGTTGCCGTTTGACGCGTTGCCTGGGTCGGTACCATCCAGAAGGTAGGCGACTGTTGTTTCCAAGGCGGCGGCAAGGCGTTGCACCAAGGCCATGTCCGGCAGTCGAACTCCGAGTTCGATCCTGCAGATCACGCTCTCGCTCACATTCGCTCGTTGGGCCAGTTCCACCTGGGTCAGGCCCAGGAACTTCCTACGTGTCTTGATCCGGGTGCCGATCATCATGCTTGTATGGGTTGAGGCGATGGAGCATTGGCATAGTGGATAGGGTCTGAAAGTACAAGCGACTTGCCAGAACAGCAAGTGG
Source organism: Flavobacteriales bacterium (assembly GCA_020437875.1). Classification (GTDB taxonomy): domain Bacteria; phylum Bacteroidota; class Bacteroidia; order Flavobacteriales_F; family PHOS-HE28; genus PHOS-HE28. The sequence goes on along the minus strand of JAGQVR010000095.1, from coordinate 8,638 downwards.
GCTTGCTGGAAAGGCAGGAACGCTTGCCAATAACGCAAACGACTTGCCGGAATTGCAAGAAGATCTGCGCGAACGGTGGTGAAGGTTTGGGGAGCGGCGCTGTTGCCGCGATCTAAACCCTAACTGCATGATGTCGAGAGAACGAGGAGCACTGGCCATGGCGGTCGGTGCGGCACTGGTCTTGACGGGAGTCAGGACCGAAACAGCTAATGCACAAGCTGATGCTTGGGCCATTGGGAATAGTTATGCCATACTGCCCCAGATCGATAGCCCGGATCCGGAGGCTCCAACAGGACTCCCGACCCACCCTTCTGGCACCGCCAACGCCTACACCGGCCAACCTGCCCAACGTTCCCAACATGTACGGTCCACCGGGGATGGCCGCATACTGTTCTTCGAAGTGGATGGCAATGTGTACGATGGACAGGGATGGCTGATAGCCGATGCACGGGCACAAGGATGCCAGGATTGTGTGGAACCAGGAGCCATGGAGTTCATCAGTGTACCCGTTCCCGGGTCGTGTAGCCTGTTCTATCTACTGAGCGCTGCAGCTTCAGGCCCCGTGGATGCGAACCTTACTTACTTCGGAAGCCACATACAATGGAGTATTCTGGACCTTGAGGCCGAGAATCCCAGATTCCCGGAGGATCCTTCCAACCCATACTACTGTCCCAAGCGAGGTAGATTGATAACCCATCAGGAGATCCAAGCGATGCCTCAATTCCAGGGTTTCGACGTGTATTCGGAGGCACTGGGTGATCCTGGGTTGTATTCGAGCGATCGCGTAGGCTACCTGAGCGCACCGACCTTTTCGCAGTCCATTACCCCCATGATGCGTGTGGTACAAAGTGCGAATGGCTCTAGCTGGTTATTCGTGGTGATGAACGATAGGGTGCATTTGTACCACATCACTGCCTCTGGCATACAGCTGATCGATGCCTTGCCGAATGATCCAAATAGGAACTGGGTGCAGACCTTCAGCCTGAACCCTACGGTCGAGGCTTATTTTCGAGACGCGGATGCTGTGAGGACCGTGGATCCCATGACAGGCGACGAGGTGATCGTACTTGCCATGACAGATGGGGACGGGATGAAACTGTGGCCGGATGTCAGTACCAGTTATAACCTGCTGGTGCATCGGTATAGTGGAAGCTCCGGGTCCTACCTAGCCGCATCGAGCTCAGCGTACAGCCTGTTCTTGAACCCGTCACAATGTTCTGCGGCGCAACCCGCCGTTGGCGTTGCTCCTGGCTTGCGGGGATGCGCGCTTACCGCAGATGGATCAGGTGTATATGTATTGGGCGAACGAACCCCGGACTGCACTAGCTGGGAGCCATTCGCTGCCCATATAGCCATTGGTACAGGGGCGATAACCGACGTCGCTTACGCTTTCGGACAGGCAGTTCCAGCCAACCTGACCCGCAGTAGGATCTACAGGAACAGCATAGCTCACGTGATCGATGATGAACCAGCCCCCCCCACGCAACGCTATCTATCTGCCCGGTGGTACAACAGTGGGCGCTCTGGTGGGCATACAGGATCCGAACGTTCTCGAATTCGAGGCTGATGTATTCGATGGCATTCAGGCCACCAGCTTCAACAACCTTGGCAACTCCGGTCATATCAAGCCCCGGTTCATCAACGTTGGTGTTGCGGCCGATCGTTACCTAAGTGCCGCCAACCGCGAAAATTGCTGCGTTTTCCTGGGCACCCATGGCAGTGGTGTGGTCGGCAAGCACGAACAACTGGGTTACGGAGTCTGGACCGATGAGACGAACCCTTATGGCGACCAGCAGGAGCTGATCTTCACCTGCGACCTCGTAGTGAAACCCGGTGCCAGCCTGTACCTGAACCACTTGAACATGCGCTTCGCGCCCGACGCGAAAGTGGTGGTGGAGCGGGGCGGCAAGCTGGTCAGCAATAACACCACCTTCACGAGTCTCACTTGCCTGAACAAGCGCTGGCCAGGTATCCGCGTGGAGGGCAACACCAGCAACCCTGTGCAAACACAAAGTGGCTCTCCTGTCGATGGACGTCAAGGCTGGCTCCAAATGGACGTCAGCACCATCGAGAACGCGGAGATCGGTGTTTGGTGCGCACGCGAGGTGGCGCCAGGCCTTGCGACCGGAACACATTTCGGCGGCGTCTTCCGCGCAACGAACTCCACCCTGCGCAACTGCCTCGTCGGGACCAGGATCGAACGGTATCAGCGCATGAACAGTGCCGGTGCCGTGCTATCCAACTTGTGTCAATTCTCCAATTGCACCTTCGAGACCAATAGCGATTGGCCGGACTTCGGAATGAACGTACCGCGCTATCACGCGGACCTGTACGATGTTCAGGGCGTTCGCTTTCTCCAATGCGATTTCCTGAACAATGCGTCGTCGTCCTTCGTTCCGTTCGATCGGGGCTGGGGCATTTTCGGTTTCGCCGCCGGTTTCGATGTGGAGGGTTCCGAGGTCGAGGATGCCAGCTTGTTCCAAGGGCTCACCGCAGGTGTGGTCGCCGCCACCGGGCCAGTACGCAAAGCGAACGTGCGCCGCTCCTGGTTCCGGAACAACTATGTAGGGGCGCAGATGCAATATTGCACCAGCGGACCCGAGGTGAGCCGTTCGCATTTCATCGTGCCGCCCAGCGCAGGTTCGGACTATCCACCCACCGGGCTCATCCTGCACGGCAGCTCCCACTACCTCATCGAGGAGAACGACTTCCAAGGTGGCGGCCTCACCAACATGAACGTAGGCTTGCTGATACGCGGTGACGTACGCGACGCCAACCGCATTTACAACAACAATTTCACCGGCCTGGCCGCCGGCACCTACACCAACGACCGCCAGAAAGGCTACGACCCGAACACCGGCCAGGAGTACGCCGGCCTTAAACTGTTCTGTAGCGACTACACCGATTGCGGCTACGAACACCTGCTCGGTGACAATACCTACATCGACGCGGCGCAGGGGGATTGGAATGGATTTGAAACGGAATCCCAACTCGCGGCCAACCGTTTCTTCAATGGTGGTATCCCGGGCATCAGCATCTCCACGGTGCAGCCGCAGGGTGCCAACGCTCCTTTCTTCAACTACATCCGGCACGACGTGACCGAGTGCGACCCGCACGATGACAGTGATTATTTCAACGATCTCGTGGTACCTGATGCGGATGAGTTCACCAAATCTGTAGCCTGTGGGAACGGATACCTGCCGGACATCGGCGGTGGCGGCGGGGTAAGCGGCTACCGATTGGCTTCGGCGCAGTTGCTCAGCGTGAAAGCGAACTTCAACGGATCGGTGGATACCGGTGAAAAGGTGGACATCGAAGAGGCCATCAAGCAGCGCGACCCGGTACTGCCCAGCCACACCCTGCGGGACTACCTCCTGGCGCGTTGCCCCTTGAGCGATGCCATCCTGCTGGAAGTGATCTACCGGGAGGAGCCCATGGAACCCTGGCACATCACCCAGGTGATGCTGGGCAATGCCAAGTTGAGCCCACGCGTCATGGAGGCTTTGGAGCGCAGTGAACTCCTGAACGCCTACATGTTGACCATCGTGCGCACTGCAGGCAACGGTCCCACGGTGAAGGATCTCCTGCAGCAGGAGTTGACGCAACGCAGTTCGGAGAAAGCCCACTACCTCGTGCTGGCGCTGGACGAGCTGCTGGCGGACTCCACCCTGGCCTCCCCTACCGATTCGCTCGGTGCCCTACTGGCCTACGCACCCGATGGCGGCGATTACTACGGCCTGGCACAGATCGCCATGACAGAGGGCGACCACCACACGGCCACCGCCTGGTTGGACAGCTTGCTCGCCGCACGCGACCCTGGTCAGGATGTGCTACGTGAACTGGTGGACATGCAGCAGCAGGTCGGGGACGACTGGCAACAGGCCGATGCAGGCCAGCGGGCGCGCCTGGAGCAGCTGGCGGACAAAAAGGATCCCGGATCAGCGTATGCCTGGGCCATCCGCTACCACCTGGGCGAGACCACGGAGCTGCCTTTGCTGCCCTTGCCGGCAGCGACCAAGCGCTACCAAGCCACCCGGCACACGAACACCGGAACGGTGGAACTACAGATGGTGCAAGCCCACCCGAACCCCACCACAGGCCGCAGCATGGTGGTGATCGGCAGCGGTGTGGATGAGGCTTCGCGCCTGCACCTCTCCGACCCCACGGGCCGTTTGATCCGTACCCTGCCCGTGGGCGCCAACCAGCAATTGCTGGAACTGGACCTGAGCGGACAGGCCAATGGCCTCTACGTGATCGAACTCTTCGTTGGGGACTTCAAACTCGGCGCCACCAAGGTCACGCTGCAACATTGATTCAGGCGAGCCGGAGGTATGTGACCTCCGGCTCGCTTATCTTGCAATTACTTTCTGCCAGATGGCTCGGACACGTCTACGCGTACTACAAGGCTACCTCGCTCTGCTCTTGGTAGGTGTTGAAGTGTATGCGCAAACCACCTTCAATGTCGTGCAGCATCATCCGAGCACAATGTCATACAATGGTGCAGTATCCGTGAATGAACTATCTGATGGTTATCTGGTCTTCAGCTACGGGTGGTCCTTGGATAGCACGGTTGGGGCAGTGCATGCTATCAAGCACGACCTGGATGGGAACTTCCAATGGCTTAAGGAGCATCGAAGAGTGCGAAACGCGCAACCGGGGGTCATGGATCCCATCGCTAGGATATCGGATGATCGCTTCGTTGCGGCGATGACCGAGTATGGGGGCGATGCCCCCAAGGTGACCTATCTGTATTGGTGGAATCCAGAAGGAGATACCATCCGCACGCGATTCATGAAATCGGATAGCGCAGCGATCGAAGGAAACCATGGGACCCGTCAATTGGTCGCCCTGTCCGACGGTGGCTTCCTGCACTGCGGCTGGTGCAGTGATCCGATCAATACCGGCTGTATCACACGCTTGGACAGTACGGGGTCCATCCTTTGGGAGAAGCTCTACACGAATACGAATACGATCAATAATGCCATCCAACTGGAAGATGGTGGCTTCGTCCTTGGCGGCACGCGTAATGGCAACTTGGACAAAGCGGTGGTGATCCGCACCGATAGCCTCGGAATGGTGCAATGGTCGAGATATCATGGATTGTATTCGTTGACTAGTGGTGAGCGTGCCTTGATCGACAACACTGGTAATGTGCTGGTTCCGGGTAGTTGGAATCCGGATCCGTTGTGGAGTGCCCTGGATCGCTGGGCATCGCTCTATGAATACACCCCTTCCGGAACCATGGTTGAAAGGCGGGATTATTTCTACAATCGTCACGCGGCCGCGAGGAATATCTTGGAAAAAGGCGATGGACATTCGTGGATGGTCGGTTCGATGTTCCAGTACGAATTCCCCGATGCGGTCATGCTCTTGTGGGAGTTGGACGAGAACCTCGATTCGCTCTGGATGCGACGGTACTGGTATTACTCGTCGAACGATGCGGAGAGTTTCATCTATTCCGTGCGCAACACGAGCGATGGTGGCCTTGTCATGTGCGGCATGACCAGGCAGGGCATCACCGACCCGCTCCCCTACATGCAGAGCAACTGGCTGCTGAAACTGGATGAGCACGGCTGCCTGGTGCCCGGCTGTCATACCGTGGGTATCGAAGAGGTGGTGCTTGGGTTGAGCGATGCGTTGAAAGTATCGCCCAATCCGGTCGCAAAGGGCGGTACACTGCGCGTGCGTTTCGAGCCACCGGAAGGCTTTGCGACCAAAGGGCCATTACGCCTCGTGGTGCTGGATGCATTGGGCAGACAGGTGCATGCAGAGTCGCTATCCGGCGTTGCTGGTCAACTTTCCACCAGCAACTTGCCCACGGGTCTCTACTACCTGCACATCGCTGATGATACGCGTTGGGTCGCCGGGGCGAAGGTGGTGGTGGAGTGAACAAGGAACGGTAATCGGCGAACCATCGGTCTGGTTAGCTTCGTCTTCGAGGTGCAGGTCTCCTGTGGAAGACCCTGCACAGGCCTAATCTTCTGGCCATGCACCAGGCCACGGGCGGCGAGTGGGTCGGCCTCGGACAGAGCGACCGGGATCAGCTGCGCACACATGCCTTGAGCGGCCGCACAGGCGCGGCCTGGGCTTGGAGCATCCTTACCGCATTGGAGGAGGAAGTGCCACTACCCCCTGTACGCTTTCCGGTACACACCAAGAACCGCCGTGCGGCTGCCAGCTATGAGCCAGCCGATGCCTCCACAGAACCCGCCATCGCCTGTTTCCCGAACCCCAGCAACGCCAACACCTTCGTAACTTACCCGTCCCATCTGGATGGAACTGCGCTGCTGATCATGGATGCGAAAGACGAACTTGTGCGTACGGTGATTTTGCAGAACCAAGGCGTGCTGGACCTCAACACGCGTGAGCTGCCAGCAGGCTTGTACCTGCTCACGGTGGCTGGCACCAGCTTTTCCACCAAACTCACGGTTCAACGATAGTGCATGAAGCTGTCCCATTGGACCTACCTGATGATGAGCCTGGCCTTGCACCACTTGGTGCAAGGCCAGGTAGTCACCTTCGATACGGTGCAGTTCAATACCGTGAACAGCTTCCTGTTGGCGACGTCCGTCTTCGAAACGGATAGCGGCTACCTGGCTTTTGGCACAGGCGGTGATGGTACCGGAACAGTGCAGGATCAACGCAGTTTTCTGTTCGATCAGGATGGCGGGCTACAGCAGGTGCTGACCTTCGGTTCACATCGGCTCACCGATTCAGGGGCCTTCGGCCCGGTGGCGAAGAGTGCGATGGGAGGATATGTGAGTGGTGTGGTCGATTTTGGGAATGGCATATCGATCGACAGCCTGTATTTGTTCCGGTACGATGCCCAAGGCGACACCATTTGGACGCGCTACCTTTCGGCGGATACGACGCTGGCCATCCGCAAGTGCATCGAGACGGCCAATGGCGACATTGTGATGGTCGGCCTACACTATCCACCGCGTGGCGCTTTCATGTTCCGGGTTACCTCCCAGGGTGATTCGATCCATTTCGTGAATTTCGGCGAGCCCGCCTTCTACCCCATGAGCGTGGTGGAGGATGAGGAGGGGAATTTGCTCATGGCGGGTTACACATCAACTGCGATCCCACAATTCCAGTTCAGGAGCTACCTGTTGAAGTGTACACCCGAGGGCGAGGTGATCTGGTGGCGTGCAAGACCTGCTGGATCAGGTTATGGAGGATTAACCCTTACGAATGATGGTTGCGTGGTGGCCTTTGGAAAAGCGAATAATGAAGATGACTTTTCCGGTGCGCTGATGGTCAAATATGCCTCAGATGGCACCGAAGTCTGGGTACGCGACCAGATCATCTTCGCCGATTCGGAGACAAGGGTCTGTTCGTTCTTGAACGGCTATCAACAGTCCGATGGAAGCTTGATCATTTGCGGTACCATCAGGAATACGGTCTTGGATCTCTTCGACAAGGGCATGTTGTACAAGTTCGATGCGGAGGGGAACGAGACCTGGTCGCGTTTTTATTCGCATTACAGCGGCATTCCGGTGGGTTATCCGCAAGAATTCTATGACGTGAAACCCACCAGTGATGGCGGCTTCATCCTCACGGGCGAAACGAACGGCCCTGCCCCACCCAACTCGCATCGCCTTTGGCTGGTCAAGCTGGATAGCATGGGCTGCTTGGTACCCGGCTGCCACACGGTGGGTGTGCAGGAGTTCGAGAGCCAATTGCAAAGCGCCTTGAAGGTGAGCCCCAACCCGGCCAATGAACGGGTGCAGGTGAGCCTTGCGCTTCCCGAGGGATACCGGCTGGAGGGCGCGGTGCAAGCCCTGCTGCTAGATGCACAAGGCAAGGAGGTGCTGCGTGCGCAAGTCCCTACGAACACGACCGAGTTGCGCGGCCAATTGGATGTGAGCGGCTTGCCCAGCGGCTTGTATTACCTGCACCTGCGCGATGCGACGAAGTGGCTGGCGGGTGGGAAGGTGGTGGTTTCCGCGCCGTAGCCTTCGGCGTGGGTGTGGTGGAGTGAGCGATCAGATGATCAGAAATTGACATGATCTGCTAGTGGAATGCATCCCGTCCATAGCGTTCCTGTTCCCGGGCCAGCTCCTCCTGCTTCCCCATCACTTCACCGCCCGCAGGGCTTGAGCGGCGGTGATACGCTTCGTTCCGATATGCCCGTCATAGTCCGGATCCCGGCTCACCACGCCATCCAAGGCGCTTACGGCTGCAACTGCGAAATACTGGGCACCATCCTCGATATCGCCGAAGGTGCTTGCGGCACTTTGGCGGAAGTGCTCGGCATCCACCGGTACCACTTCCACACAGGCGAGCAGGTCGATGATGATGCGCTGTGCATTGCGCAAGCGCAGACCTTTCTTGTCAGCATCGGAACGTTGGAGATGATACAGTACGACCCCCATGCTGTTGGAGGTGGTGAACAGCCGGACCTGGCGTTTCTCACCCATGGCAAGCAAGCGAACAGCTTCCTGCGGGTCGTGCCCCTCGCGCTGGAGCAGCGCATCGAGCATGATATTGGCGTCAATGAAGTAACGCTTCATGCTCGCTTCCGATCCGCCTTCTTCATTCGTGCGTAGAACTCGGTCTTACGCAATTCGGCACCTCCCCTGCTGTCCTCCTCGAAAGCCTCGGGGGGGAGTTCAAGCGTTCCGGCCCACTTCAT
>JAGQVR010000094.1 GCA_020437875.1 Flavobacteriales bacterium | reverse complement strand
ATGCGCAGGAAGCGCGAAGGATCGAGCTCGGACTCCACCGCGTTCATGGTCATGCGGTAGAGGTGGTTGCGTTCCTTCAGTTGCAGGCAGAGGTAGTTGCCCTCGGCGCGGAGGTAGATGATGTCGTCCACATTCACCTTGTACTCGCGGCCCTTGTCGCGGATGATGAACTGTTCGGTGTACTCGCTGTGCGCATGCATGTGCTCGCGCATCAGGTCCATCAACTTGCCGGTGAGCTTGCTGCTCATCTTCATCTCGATGTGCTTCTTCGCCTTCTCCAGGGAGGAGAAGAAACGGTCATCGTCGTATGGCTTCAGCAGGTAGTCTACGGCGTTGCGGTCGAAGGCCTTCAGCGCGTATTGATCGTAGGCGGTCACGAAGATCACGAAGGGCTTGCGGTCGCTCTCGATGCGGTCCAGGGTCTCGATCCCGTTGAGCTGCGGCATCTGCACGTCCAGGAAGATGAGGTCGGGCCGGTGCTTGTTCACGGCTTCGATGGCCTCCATGCCGTTGCGGCATTCGGCCACCAGTTCCATCTCGGCATCTTGTTCCAGCAGGCGGGCGATGCGGGCCCGGGCGGCGGGTTCGTCATCCACGACGATGGTACGGATGTGTTTCATGGGCATTCTGGTCAGGCGTTCGCAGGTTCTTCGTTCCGTTCGATGGGCAGGCTGATGCGCACGTGGAAGCCACGGGCTTCGGGGGATCCGATGGCGAACGAGGCACGGTCGCCGTAAAGCAGTTGCACCCGGTCGCGCACGTTGCGCAGGCCGATCCCTCCGTTCTTCATCGCATGAACGACATCGGAACAGCCCTTTCCGTTGTCCAGCACCTCCAGCCAAAGTCGTTCACCTTCCTTGGAGGCCTTCACCTGGATGTTCACGCTGTCGTTCGTCAGGTCGGGTCCATGTTTGATCGCGTTCTCCACCAAGGGTTGCAGCAGCATGCTCGGCACCTGCAACTCGCGGAGGTCGGTCGGGATATCGAAGTCCACCTGGAGCCGGTCGCGGAAGCGCATCGTCTCGATGCCGAGGTAGTTCGCGATGTAGTCGATCTCCCGCTCCAGGGTCACCTTGTCGCGCTGCGTTTTGTCCAGCGTCACGCGCAGGAGTTGACCGAGACGGCTCAGCACGGTACGCGCATCGCGAACGTTCTCGTCCATGAGGGCGCTCACGGTGTTCAGCGTGTTGAAGAGGAAGTGCGGCTGGAGCTGCTTCTTCAAGGCGTTGAGCTGCGTGATCTGCAGTTCGTTCTTCAGCTTGAGGAGTTGTTCGTGCTCTGCACGCTGCTGGCGCACGTTCTCCAGGGCCACCATCACACCCATCAATACCCAGTACTCCATGGTGCGCGAGAAGATGGCGGGTGCCAAAGCACTATAGGCCCAGCTCCGGTTGGCGGGGTCCGTGAAGTCGAAGTCGCCGATGCCCTGGAGGATGCCGTAGTAGATGGAGGAGGTCACGATCTCGTGCAGGCTTGCGATGAGCAGGCTGAACCCGATGTGGATGAGGATGGTGCGCAGGAAGGGCCGCTCCTGGAAGGGCCACCGGATGAGGATGGAGTAGACCAGCGGACAGAGAAGTGCCCAGAAGAGGAAGTTGAGGTAGGGCACCGGAGCCTCGCGCCACCAGTTGAACTCGGCCATGTTCTTCAGGTCCGAATACACATAATGGTGCATGTAGGCCTGGAACAGGAAGAGCGTCGCGAGCACCCCGGCCGTGATCAGGATGGTGCGGTAGCGGATCGGTACGCGCTGGAAGTAGCTCATCTTCTTCGTTGAACGGCCCCGCTCCCGATGCGAAAGGGTGGCGAGGCCGTTCGGTGCTCCCAACGGATCATTCAAGCCTTGACCCGATGTCGCCTGACGAAGCTATGGCCGACCGATGGCGAGCGGTCGGAAGAGGGGATGGAATGCCGGGGGTGGGACGAACGGTTGGGTCGGTCCGGGGGTCATCCGATGGTGACCCCGAAGATGTGCCCGAGCACGGTCACGGAGAAGTTGCCATCGCAGGTTCCGGTGCCGTAGTCGATGACGCGTTCGGGCCTGCCTTCTGGTACGATGCGCACGATCCCCTGGGTGATGTACGGGCATCCGATCGCGATGCGCAAGGGCGAGGTGATGGTCACAGTGTAGGCCAGTCCATTCCGGTTCACGCCGCTTCCCGAGCCGCTGATGAGGTAGACATCATCCAGGATCATGTCCGTGTCCTGCCCCTCGATCCATGTGCGCGTGCGCTGTGCGCTATGCGTTGCTGTCCATGAACCGTCATCCGCCGTAAGGCTGCCGCCAACGACCACATCGAATCGGAGATGACCATCCGCGTCCGGTCCAAGGTTCGTAACGGTCTTCGTGCCTTGCACCCATAGGTTGTTCACGTGGTAGTTCTCGGGCGTGATCGTGATCACCGTGCCCACATCGCGATAGCGTCCGGTATAGCTCACGCGGATGCGACCACGACGCTGGCGACCGTTCAGGGCGGTGCAGTTCACATCACCGAAGTCGAGCGTGATGGTGCGCGGGCTGGCCGTGGTATCGAAGGTCACGGTCGGGTCGCAGAGATCCCGCAGGCCATTATCCACCACGGCCTTGTCCACCTCTGCCAGGATATCGTTGAAGGCGTCCTCGGCCCGGGCATTATCCGAAGCACTGGAGTAGTCCAGGTCGATGGGATCGGACTCCTTTTCCTTGCGGCAGGCGGCCAGGGAGAGGCTCACCAGGGCGATGAGGGCGGTGTGCTGCGCTTTCATGGATGCATGGATCTACGCCTTGGACGCCAAGAACGTGCCAAGGTTCGATCCAAGGTCGTACTCAGCGGTCCCGTCGCACCAGTACCACGAAGCTGAAGGCGTACGCATGCCGTTCGTCCATCTCGTGCCTCTCACACGCCAGCTCCTCCCATTCATCGGGCTCCAGGGCCGGGAATCGGGTATCGCCCTCCACGTCGGCGTGCACCAGGGTGAGATAGAGCCGATCCACTAGACGCATGGTCAAGGCTTCACGGTAGATCTGCCCACCCCCGATGATGAAGGCCTCCGACTCCTGGGCCAGGTGCGCGACCTCCAGGCCAGCGCCGAGCGAGTCCACCACGAGCGCTCCCGGTGCATCGTATTCCGGGTTGCGGCTCACCACCAGGTTCACCCGGTCCTTCAGTGGGCGGTATTTCGCCGGGATGCTCTCGTAGTTCTTCCGGCCGGTGATCACGTGGTGTCCCTTCGTGATGCGCTGGAAGTACTTCAGGTCATCGGGCAGGTGCCAGGGCAGGTCGCCCTTATGACCGATGATGCCGTTCTCCGCAACGGCGGCGATGGCCGAGACGATCATACGCTCACGGCCGCTTTGATGTGCGGATGCGGATCGTAGTCCTTCAGTGTGAAATGCTCGAAACGGAAGTCGAACAGGTCTTTCACGTCAGGGTCGATCTCCATGGTCGGCAGTGCGCGCGGTTCACGCGTGAGTTGCAGCTTCGCCTGCTCGATGTGATCATTATACAGATGCACATCGCCGAAGGTGTGGACGAATTCGCCGGGCTTCAGGCCACAGACCTGTGCGATCATGAGCGTGAGCAAAGCGTAGCTCGCGATATTGAAGGGCACGCCCAGAAAGGTGTCCGCGCTGCGCTGGTAGAGCTGGCAGCTCAACTTACCATCCGCGACATAGAACTGGAAGAGGCAGTGGCAGGGCGGGAGTGCCATGTTCGGTACGTCTGCCGGGTTCCAGGCGCTCACGATGAGGCGGCGGCTGTCCGGGTTCTTCTTGATCATGGCCAGCAGGTCGCTGATCTGGTCGATCGTGCGCCCATCCGGGGTGGCCCAGCTGCGCCATTGGTAGCCGTACACGGGCCCGAGGTCGCCGCTGGCATCCGCCCATTCGTCCCAGATACGGACACCGTTCTCCTGCAGGTATTTGATGTTCGTGTCCCCCTTCAGGAACCAGAGCAGTTCGTGTATGATGCTCTTGAGATGCAGCTTCTTGGTGGTGAGAACAGGAAAGCCCTCTGCCAGGTCGAAGCGCATCTGGTAGCCGAAGCAGCTGATGGTGCCGGTGCCCGTGCGATCGGTCTTCGCCGTACCGTTCTCGAGCAGGTGACGGAGCAGGTCCTGATACTGTTTCATCGTTGTGCCGGCGAAGGTATGGCCGTGCCGTGGGGCGGGCATGTTGTTGAAAAGTCCTGAGCGCTCACTCGCTCTCCTCGGGATCCGGTTCATGCTTGCGCAGGCCGGGTACCGAATCGAGCAGTCGGTTCTTCATGCGCTCGTAGTAGCTCTTCTTATCGAGCGTGTGTGCCACCACGCTGGCGATCATGCTCGCATACATCAGCTGGAAGATCACGCTGTGCCGGTCGGTCATCTCCAACACGAGGATGGCGCTGGTGAAGGGGCTGCGCGTGACGCCGGTGAGGAAGGCGCACATGCCGCCGAGGATCATCATGTTCAGCTCACCGCGGTCCTCGCCGAACCAGTGACCGAATAGGCCGCCGATGGCCGCGCCGGAAGACAGGGCGGGGGCGAACACGCCGCCGGCACCACCGGCACCCATGCTCACCACCGAGCCGAGGATCCGGCCGAAGGCGTCCTTCCAATGCGGCGTGGGCTGGCTGGCGAAGAGGTACTCGTCCAGCAGCCGGTCGCCACTGCCGAGCGTGACCTGCCCGAAGGTGAGCACCAGGCCCGCGAAGGTGAAGGCGAGCAGCAGCACGAACAGGAATTGCGGCAGCCAGCGCTTCATGGACCGGCGGACCTTGTCCAGCACCAGCAGCACCTTGCACGAGGCGGCTCCGAGCAGTCCACACACCGCGCTGATCGCAAGCAGCTTGTACATGAACGAAGGGCCGACGGTGGCGACCTTCGGATAACCATAGAGCAGATAAGGCCCCAGGATCCACTGCGCGGTCATCCCGCTCAGGATCACGGAGCTCAGCACGGCGGTGCGGAACTTGGCGATGTGGGTGCGCGTGAGCTCCTCGATGGCGAAGACGATCCCACCGAGCGGTGTGTTGAAGGCCGCGCTGAGACCGGCCGCTCCACCGGTGATCATCATCACCTTACGGCTCACCTTGGGCCAGAACGGCGGAAGCAACTTGTGCACGGTGCGGTACACGCTTCCGGCGAGCTGTAGCGTGGGTCCTTCACGACCGATGGAACCACCGCCGAAGGCCAGGGCGATGGAGGAGGCGATCTTCACCAGTATGATGCGCACATTGAGGAAGCGCCAGCTGCCATCGTTGCGTTCCTCATCCTTCGCCACCTCCACGGCGGCCATCAACTGCGGTATGCCGCTGCCACCGCTCATCGGGCTGAAGTAGCGCACGAGCCACCAGCTCGTAACGAAGGCGATCGGCGCGGTGAGGAGCACCATCAACGGCTTCTCGGCCAGGAGGTCGTGGTTCCATTGGTGCGCCTTCTGGAAGAGCTTGGTGTAGCCAACGGCGATCAGGGCGGTGAGGATCGCGCTGATCTGGTAGGGCAGGGCCAGCAACACGAAGTTCTTGGCCTGGCTGTTCCATACGAACTGGCGCACGCGTTCCAGGCGGCTCCAGACATACTTCTGGATCCGGATGGGAATGGAATGGTGGTCCTGTTCTTCCACGGGCAGGGGCCAAAAGTAGAGGCACGCTCCGCCGTACGCCCGTCTCGCGCGGCAAAGTGTTCAACAGCCGTATCGGGTGTTCGCCTTATTCGCCGACCGCGAGGGCGTTGATGCGGACGAAGCCATAACCGGTGCTCCGGTCGAAGGTCTTCACGATGTACGTGCCATCACTGCCGGGCACGGCACCCACCGGGCAGGGCATGAGGCCATCGGGGTGGATCAATGCTGTGCCCGAGGCTACCACGTTTCCACGCGGATCAAGGGTGGTCGCGCGCAACACGCCGGATTCGGCCGGTGCCATCGCCTTGTCCTTCTTGCCCTTCTTTCCTTCACCTTCTGGTGCGTCCACCTCGCCGGACCTATCGATCGTGGCAAGGCCACGTGGTGTGTGATCATAGAGGAGCGTGAGCCCCTTGTCATGGAGATGCACGTTCACGCCGTCATACGACTGTCCCGCCGTGGTCATGAAGGCGCGTTCGGCGATGTGCTGCCACTGGATCGTGTCGTTCGTACCGATGAGGCTGGTGCGGATATCCCCGGCGAGGCGACGGATGAAGATGGCATCGCCCATCGGTATCTGGTAGTTGGTCTCCAGGAAGGTCTCCACCACCACGAGGCCGTCGTTCCACCCGGGCAGCAGGGCCACGATCTCGTCCGGCACCTTCGCGTTGCGGGAAGTCGTGGTCTTCTTGGCGCCTGTCTCGATGGCTCCGTAGGCCATCAGTTTGGTCTTGTGGATCGAAGGGATGCGTTGGTCCACGACCGGGGTGGTCTTCAACTTGGGGTCTGCGGGATCGAAGGTGACCACTACCCCCGGTTGCCCGGTGAGCGATCCGTAGCGGATCGCCATGGATACGCGCCCCTCCGCACGTTCGCACATCCGTGCGCTGGAGACGAAGTCCTTGTCCACGAGCACATCGCTCACGGTCTTGCCGCGATCGGTCAAGGTGGTCAGGTGCACCTCATGGCAGAGCTTGTCGGCCTTGCGTTCTTCGGCACCACACGGGAACACGTAGGTCATCAGGTGTATCGTGCCGTCGTTGGCCAGGCTGATCTGGTGGATGCGGCTGGGTTCGTCCGGATAGGGTAGTTCGGCGGTACCGCTCCACAGCTCGGTGAACTCCTTGTCGAGGTAGGAGTACCAGAACCGCTTGTTGCCCTTACCGTTGGTCGTGAAGGTGTTGATGAGGTAATGCTCGCCATCCGCAGCCGCCACGATCCGTTCATTCAGTGCGTATTGCAGGCCCTGGGAGAAGAGGATCGGGTCCGGTTGTGGGCGATAGGGGAGTGTGTTCGCCGGATCGTTCTTGAAGAGGATCTCGCTGCTCGCCACACGACGCAGGGTGTTCAGTGCCAGAGCACCACGCGTATCCACCTGTCCGATGGCGAACTCGGTGGTCTTCTTCGTGTTCGAGGCGATCAGGCAGCGCAGGTCCCCGTCCGCGATGAAGGGTGTGATGCTGGTCCACAACAGGCCGTCGAACGAGTGGTCTTTGAGCGATACCTCCTCGGCGATGTTCATCTGCTGGTCGACGCGTACCAATTTGGGCGTGAGGTCATCCTCCACATAGAGCACGCCCTCCTTGTCGATCACCAGCACCCCGGCGGTCACGGCGAACACATCGCCGGACATGTTCTTGGAAGTGCGCTGGAAGGTCGTGCCCACCTGTTCCATCGCGGCCTGACCAAAGCCCTGCGCGGCAACGATCATGAGAGCGACAAGGGTGGCAATGTGGCGGTTCATGTTGACAGGACGGACGATGGATGGATAGGATGCGCGCTTCATTGGAAGAAAGGTCCGCTACATGATGATCCCGGCGATCGTGGCACTGAGGTAGCTGGCGAGGGTGCCGCAGAACAGGGCCTTCAGGCCGAGCTGCGCGAGGTCCGCGCGGCGCATGGGAGCGAGCTCGCCGATACCGCCGATCTGCATGCCCACGCTGCTGAAGTTCGCGAAGCCGCAGATGGCGAAACTGGTGATGAGCAGACCCTTCTCGGTGATCACGGGCACGGCTTTGTCAGTGAGGCTCTTGAATGCGACGAACTCGTTCACCGTGAGCTTCTGGCCCAGCAGGGTGGCCACGCTGTTCACGTCCTGCATCGGCACGCCCATGGCCCACGCGAAGGGGGTGAAGAGCTTGCCGAAGATCCAGTTCAGGCTCAGGTGGAAGTCGGGGTTGAAGAGGTGACCCGCCCAGCCGAGGATCCCGTCGATGAGGGCGATCAACGCGATGAAACCGATGAGCATGGCGATCACGTTCATGGAGATCTTGAAGCCATCACCGGCGCCATGACCGATCGCGTCGATCACGTTGGTGTAGGTGCTCTTCACCTCGAGCTTCACCGTGCCCATGGTCTCGCTCTTCTCCGTTTCCGGGAAGACGATCTTGCTGATCACGAGCGCGCCGGGCGCGGCCATGAGGCTGGCGGTGATCAGCTTGGGGGCGAGGTCCATGCCGGCAGCGGCGCCCATGTTGGCGTACACGATCAGGATGCCACCGGCGATGCAGGCGAGCGACCCGCTCATGCTCGCGAGCAGTTCGCTCTTGGTCATGCCCTTCAGATAGGGGCGTATCATCACCTGTGCCTCCACCTGTCCCACGAAAGCGCTGGCCACGTTGCTCAAGGCTTCGGCACCGCTTACGCGCATGATGAAGTTCATGCCTTTCGCGATGATGGACACCACGCGCTGCATGAAACCGATGTGGTAAAGGATCGCCACGAGCACGCACACGAGGATGATCGTGGCGGTGATGTTGAAGGCGAACACGAAGCCGCCGCCCCAGTAGTTGCCCATGCTACCGTCCGGTTGCTGGGCGATCACCCCGCCGTAAACGAAGGAGGCTCCCTGGCGGGAATAATGCTCGATCTTCTCCATGCCCTTGCCGAGCCATTGGAAGAAGGCGGTGATCGGCGGCACCTTCATCACCAGCAGGGCGATGGTGGTCTGGAGCAGCAGGCCGCTGATGACGAGCCGCTTGTTGATCGCCTTGCGGTTGTTGCTCGCCAGGTAGGCCAGGCCGAGTATGAGGAGGATGCCGAATAACCCGGTGAATCGTTCCATGTGATGGGGTTGGTGGTGCGTGAAAGTAGTCGGATGCGCCGATCAGGACTGAGCGCTTCCGGAAGAAATGACCCGGTTCCTGATCCAGCGCGGTAAAAGGACCACGCCGATCAGGATGTAGGGGTAATAGCTCATGAGCCGCCAGAGCAGGGCCAGTGCGGGTGCCAGGCCGGTGGCGATGAACATCCCGAGGAAGTCATTGAAGATGAACTCCGCCAAGCCGCTGCCGCCAGGCGTCGGGCTCAGCAGGATGATGATGCCCATGATCACCTGCTTGCCATAGATCACGGCATCGTCCAGCCCTGCGCTGGGGTGGAAGGCGTGCAGGATGCAGTTGACGATCGTGTAGCGCGCGGTCCACGAGGCGAAGGTGGCCAGCAGGGCCGGCCACCAATAGTCCCAGCCACGACGCTTCAACCCGTTCGCCGCTGTGATGAGTTGATCGCCGGTGGTGACCATGTTGCGCCGCCAGCGACGGAGCAAGGGTGCCGAGAAGATGCCGACGAGGGCCCGTTTCACGAAGACCGGGTTCACGAAGAGCGCATAGCCCACGAATAGTTTGTACCCCAGGATCCCGAAGTAGACGGTCCAGAACCACACGAAGATCCCCATGTCGCCTGCGCTGCTGGTATCAACACCGGAGAAGAGCGCGTCGCGCCCCACCATGAAGTACATCACCGGCGCCATCACGGCCAGGAAGATCCCGTCCAGGAAGGAAGTGAAGGTGATGATGGTGATGCTCTTGCCGGCCTCGATGCCTTCGCGGGTGAGGATGAGGATGGCGAAGAGGAAACCGCCGCCGATCAGGCCGGGTGCCAGGGCCGAGGCGAATTCCCAGAGCATGATCACCACGAAGCTGCGTCCCCAGGTGAGGTCGCGGTCGGTGAGGAGGCGGATCCGCACCATATAGGCGTAGTCACGTACGACCACGCTCATGGCGGCCAGCAGCATCCAGAAGCTGGTGCGCCAGGTCCATTGCACCGCATTGAGGGCCTTCCAATCGGCCCCGCGCCAGATGAGGTATCCGGTGATCCCTAGCCCGATCACAACGGGCAGCAGCACGCGGCCGGTGCTGAACGAACGCAGGATTCGGGTCTCGTCGAGGCGCATGCGCTGCGAACATAGGGAGGAGCGGACGGGGTTGATGCGTCCGGTGTCGCCTTTGGCGGTGTGCGGGCAAAGCCCCATCTTGGTGCCGCACCACGGAACAACGCGCATGGCGAACAAGCTCTTTGCCACCAAGTCGGTGGAACAACTGATGAAGGCCGGGTCCGACGAGGGCGGCCACACCCTCAAGCGGACGCTCACGGCCTCCAACCTGGTGGCGCTGGGCATCGGCGCCATCATCGGCACGGGGATCTTCGTGCTCACCGGCACGGCGGCGGCCAATCATGCCGGCCCGGCGCTCACGATCTCCTTCATCGTCTCGGGCCTCGGCTGCCTGTTCGCCGGCCTGTGCTATTCGGAGTTCGCCTCCATGCTGCCCATCAGCGGGAGCGCATACTCCTACGCTTATGCCACGCTGGGTGAGTTCCTCGCCTGGATCATCGGTTGGGACCTCATCCTGGAATATCTGTTCGGTGCCAGTACGGTGGCAGTGGGGTGGAGCGGCTACATGGTCAGCTTCCTC
>JAGQVR010000093.1:2362-10283 GCA_020437875.1 Flavobacteriales bacterium | reverse complement strand
ACCCTGAACGAATTGGACACCCTGCGGTACGCTGCGGCCGATTCGATCCTGGAGGCCGATCGCGCGCGTTTCCTCAAGCGTTTCCAGGACACCTTGAACAAGGCGGAGGCGGCGGTCCTCGGCGAGCAATTCGTGCAGTTGCGTGAGGCCCATCGCCGGGCCATGGACCACGCCTTGGTCCGTAACGCCGTGGATGAAGGACATGCCCGGTTAGCGCGTCTGCGCAACGACCTGGTGGGCGGTATCCTGCCGGATGATCAGGTTCGGCAAGCGCTCCTATCGGAGACCACGGCCGCACAGGTCGTCGAGAACAGCGTGCTCCAGGTGATGGAGCACCACCGCATCAACCAACGCACCTTGGAACGCCAGCCCCTGGTGGACAGCCTGCTGGCGCCCCCCCAGAACGATCGTACCGAACGATGAAGTGTTCCTTCGCCATAGTGGTATGTGTGCTGATGCTGATGGCGCCCGTGACCGGCATGGCACAACCCGGCACGGACGAGCAACTCGCTGCGCAATACTTCCAACAGGGCGACTTCGCGAAGGCGATCCTCTACTACGAGAAGCTTCATCGCAAGACCCCGAACACCTACTATTACGAGCAACTGCTGAAGAGCTACCAGGGCCTCGGTGACCTGGAGGCCGCGGAGAAGCTGGTGAAGGACCAGCTGCGTCGATCGAACGGTGAGCCCCGCTACCTCATCGATCTCGGCGGCGTGTACAAGGCGGCGGGCGAGCCGGAGAAGGCCGGGAAGGAATATGACAAGGCCTTGAAGCAGATCGGTGGGGATCAGAACATGGTGCGCACGGTCGCGAACGCGTTCCAGCAGGCGAATGAGCTGGACCGCGCCCTCGAAGCCTACGAACGCGGTGCCCGCTCGCTACCGGCCGGACAGTCCTTCGCTTATGAGATCGCCAGCCTTTACGGAGCCAAGGGCGACATGCCCCGCATGGTGAGCGCATACATGGACCTGCTCGCGGTGAACGAAGGCTACATCCAGGCCGTGCAGAACGCATTGTCCCGCACCATCGATTTCGAAGTGAGCGATGAACGTTCCGAAGTGCTGCGTACCGAACTGCTGCGTCGCATCCAACGCGATCCACAGCGCACGATCTACCCCGAGCTCCTTATCTGGATGTACATCCAGCAGAAGGACATGAACGCGGCATTCGTGCAGAGCAAGGCGCTGGACAAGCGTTTCGACGAGGGTGGTGCCCGCCTGATGGACCTCGCCCAGATCGCCCTTGCCAACAATGACCATGCGATCGCCTACAAGTGTTACGACCATGTGCTCAGCCTTGGTCGCAATGATGCCAACTACCTCCTCGCACGCATCGGGGCCGTGCGGACGCGCTATGATCAGCTGACCGATATGGCCGAACCGCCGACAGCGGACCTGCAGGAACTGGACCAGCGCGCGGCCAATACCATCACGGAGCTCGGTCTCAGCGCACAGACGATAGAGCTCCTGCGTGACCGCGCGCACCTGAAGGCCTACTACCTCAATGATCCCGCCGGTGCGGTGGCGCTCCTGGAGGAGGGCATCGCGCTGCCCACGATCGACCCGAAGACCAAGGCACAGCTCAAGCTCGACCTCGGCGATGTGCACCTGCTGGCCGGGGACATGTGGGATGCATCACTCCTGTACTCGCAGGTGGACCTCGACTTCAAGTACGACATGCTCGGGCATGAAGCGCGGTTGCGCAATGCCAAGGTCTCGTTCTATGCCGGTGATTTCCTCTGGGCGCAGGGGCAGCTCCAGGTACTGAAGTCCAGCACGAGCAAGTTGATCGCGAACGATGCGATGGAGCTTTCCCTGCGGATCACCGACAACCTCGGGCTGGATAGCAACAGCGTTCCGCTGAGCTACTTCGCTCGCGCCGAACTCCTGCGCTACCAGCATCGTTACGATGAGTCCCTGGCCGTGCTGGATTCGCTGAACGAAGCCTTTCCGGGACATGCCCTCGGCGACGATATCCTTTATGAGCGATACCGCATCGCCTATGCGCGGCACCAGTATGAAGCCGCCGCCGGACACCTGATGAAGTTGCTTGAGCTGTATCCGTTCGACATCCTCGTTGACAATGCGTTGCTGGACCTGGGCCGTCTGTACGAGGAAAGGCTCAACGACCCGGAGAAGGCGATGAAGACGTACGAGCGCCTGTTGTTCGAGCAGACCGGGAGCATCTTCGTGCCGGAAGCACGCACCCGATACCGCCGCCTGCGTGGCGATGACCTGGACGGACCGCCGGAACCCGCAGCACCCGCCACCCACCCATGATCATATACAACGTCACGCTGAACGTGGACACCGATGCGCACCAGGAGTGGCTCGCTTGGATGAAGGAGGTGCACATCCCCGATGTGATGGCGACCGGACTCTTCCTCGACTGCCGCCTCTGCCGGGTGCTCGCCGAGGATGAGGGCGGGGTGACCTACGCCGTGCAGTACACCTGTGCCGACATGGCCACGTACGAGCGCTATCGGCTGGAACATGCGCCGCGGCTGCAGGCAGAGACGCAGAAGCATTACGGCGGCAGGTTCGCAGCCTTCCGGACCCTGCTGGAGGTATTGCACACCAGCTGATGCACGTTCGCGCGAAGAAGCATCTGGGCCAGCACTTCCTGAAGGAGGACGCCATCGCCCAGCGGATCGCGGAAAGCCTGACCGGCCACGGGGGATACCACCACGTGATCGAAGTGGGACCCGGCACCGGCGCGCTCACACGGCACCTCGTTCATCGACCCGGTACGAAGCTGGTCTGCTATGAGGTGGACACCGAATCCGTGCGCTATCTCGAAGAGGAATACCCCGAAGTGGAGGTGCGTGAGAGCGATTTCCTGCGCATGGACCCCGACTCCGTGACCAGCGGCCCGATCGCCGTGATCGGCAACTTCCCTTACAACATCAGCACGCAGATCGTCTTCAAGATCCTCGAGCACCGCGACCGCTTCCCCGAGATGGTCGGGATGTTCCAGAAGGAGGTGGCCGACCGGATCTGCACCGGCCCGGGCAGCCGCACCTACGGCATCACCAGCGTGCTCGCCCAGGTCTGGTACGACATGGAGATGTTGTTCACCGTGGAGAGCGAGGCCTTCATTCCACCACCTGAAGTGCGCAGTGCCGTGATGCGGATGAAGCGCAACGCGGTGATGACGATGCCATGTGATGAAGCCCGCTTCACACGCCTGGTCAAAGCAGCCTTCAACCAGCGCCGGAAGACCTTGAACAACGCCTTGAAAGGCTTCCCCGGACTGGAGCATGGCGTTCCCGCCCCCTACGGAGGTGAACGCGCCGAGCAGCTCTCGGTGCAGGACTTCATCCAGCTCACGCTCGCCAGCCAGGGCTAGCCACCGCTCCACGGTCTTCGTAGCTTCGCGCGGCCCCGAAAAGGACCGGTCAGACCCATGTCCGTCGAGCTCACCCGCCCCCAGCTGGACGCCCTCCGCGCCGATGTGGCGCAGGGGCGCGATTCCGCCATACAGGCCCTGCTCGCCGACCTGCACCCCGCTGACATCGGTGCGATCATCGACAACCTGCATCTGGAGGAGGCCGTGTACGTGTACCGGCTGCTGGACAGTGAGCTGGCTGCCGAGGTCCTGCTCGAACTGCACGAGGACCTGCGCGAGGACCTGCTGAACTCGCTCACCAGCCGGGAGATCGCGGAGGACGTGCTCGAGCACATCGACACGGACGATGCGGCGGACGTGATCGCCGACCTGAGCGAGGACAAGAAGCGCGAGGTCATCGCCCTGCTCGACGACCCGGAGCACCGGGAGGACATCGAGGAACTGCTGACCTATGCGGAAGGCACGGCCGGTGCGCTGATGGCGAAGGAACTGGTGAGCGTGCGCACCGACTGGACCGTGGCCCGCGCCATCGTTGAGATGCGCCGTCAGGCCCAGGAGGTGGACCATGTGTACACCATCTACGTGGTGGACAAGGACGAGCGGCTGTGCGGGATCCTTCCCTTGAAGGAACTGCTCTTCAGCGCCGAAAGCACGCGCACGCTGATCAAGCACATCGCCGAGGAGGAGGTCTTCTCCGTGACCACTGACTCCGACGTGGAGGAAGTGGTGAACCGGATGAGGAAGTACGATGTGGTGGTGCTTCCCGTGGTGGACAAGAACGGCATCCTCGTGGGTCGCATCACCTTCGATGACGTGATGGACGTGATGAGCGACGAGGCCTCGGAGGACTACCAGCTCGCCAGCGGTATCAGCGAGGACGTGGATGCCACGGACAGCCCCATCGTGCAGGTGCGCGCCCGGCTTCCCTGGTTGCTCATCGGCCTTGCCGGTGGTATCATCACCTCCCGCATCATCGCACAATACGAGGGTCAGCTGCGCATCGATCCCACCATGGCCTTCTTCATGCCCCTGATCGCTGCGACCGCCGGGAACGTGGGGGTGCAATCCTCCGCCATCGTGGTGCAGGGACTCGCCTCGGGCAGCATGGGCAACGTGAAGCTCGCACCGCGCATGTGGAAGGAACTGCGCGTGGCCCTGTTGACCGCCCTGGTCTGCGGGGCGGCCATCTTCGCCATCAACTTCGCGCTCGAACAGACACAGGCATTGACCTACACCGTGAGCATCGCGCTCTTCACGGTGATCCTGACCGCAGCCATGTTCGGCACGGTGATCCCCCTGCTATTGGACCGCTTGAAAGTGGATCCCGCGCTGGCCACCGGACCCTTCGTCACCACGCTCAACGACATCTTCGGGCTGCTCACCTACTTCACCGTGGGACACCTGATGTACGGCATCCTCACCTGACCATGCGCATCGGCATCGTGGACCCCGTGCATGCCATCATCTCCGATCGCCTGCGTCGCGCCGGGCATGCTATCGTGTCACTGCACAGCCTGTCCCCCGAGGAACGCGCGTCCGAAATGGACCGGTGCCAAGGTCTCGTAGTGCGCAGTTCGGTGATCGACGCTGAACGGATCGACCGTTCACCGGGTCTGCGTTTCATCGGACGGGTGGGGGCAGGACTCGAGAACATCGATGTGGCGCATTGTCATCGGAAGGGCATCCGCGTTCTCAACTCCCCGGAGGGGAACCGCGATGGCGTGGGTGAAAGCTGTGTGCTGTTGCTGCTCGCACTGATGAAGATGCTGATCCCCGCCAACGCATCGGTGCGCTCGGGCCTATGGCCCCGGGAGGCCCTGCGTGGAACGGACCTGCGTGGCAAGACCGTCGGCATCATCGGCTTCGGGCAGATGGGAAGTGCCTTCGCGGAGAAGCTGCGCGGTTTCGGTGTGCGGGTGCTCGGACATGACAAGTACCGCCATGGCTTCAGCCGCGCGGGCATCGAGGAATGCGGTCTTGAACAGGTTATGCGGGAGAGCGATGTGATCAGCCTCCATCTTCCGTTGAACGGGGAGACGGCACATTACGTGGACGACACCTTCCTCCATAGTCTGAAGAAACCCGTCTGGTTCATCAACACGTCGCGCGGCGGTGTCGTGCATACGAAGGCACTGCTCGATGCAATGGACGATGGTCGTGTGATCGCCGCCGGCCTGGATGTGCTCGAATTCGAGCGGCCAACGCTCGAAGGACTCGACCCCTCCTCCGACCCCAACACCCTTGCACGCCTGCTGGCGCATGACCGCGTCATCCTCACGCCCCACATCGCCGGCGTTACCCATGAAGGCAAGGTCCGGATGGCCGAGGTGCTTGCCACGAAGATCCTTCATCACTTCCCGCATGCCACGTCCTGAGCTTTTCGTGCTCCTCACCCTCACGCTCTCCTCCTGCATGCCCCAGAAGAACCTTCACCCGGACATCCATGGCCACCGGGGCTGTCGTGGGATGCTGCCGGAGAACAGCATTCCCGCCTTCCTCAAGGCCACCGAGCTCGGATGCGACTTCCTCGAAATGGACGTGGTGATGAGCAAGGATGGTGAGCTGATCGTATCCCACGAACCATGGATGCGCCACGACATGTGCCTCACGCCAGATGGTTCAGGTATCCCGATGGAAGTGGAGCGCACCTTCAACATCTACGAAATGACCGTTTCGGAGATCCGGCGTTTCGACTGCGGTTCCTTGGAGGATCCCGATCATCCGGATCGGGATGCGCGGGCGACATTCAAGCCTTCCCTGAAACAGGTGGTGTCCGTGGTGGATGACCATGCCTTGTTGAGCGGGGTGGCGCCGCCCTCGTTCAATATCGAGGTGAAGAGCGACCCGACGCTGTACGGCACCTACCAACCCGAACCGCGCGCCTTCGCCCTGGCCGTTATCGCCGAGCTCGACAACCTGGGGATCACGGACCGCTGCCTCATCCAGTCCTTCGACCCGGCCATCCTCGAGGTGTTCCACACAGAACGCGACGACATCCCCCTCGCCTACCTCGTGGAGGACAAGGCCGGCCTGAACGAACAACTCGCGCGGCTCACCTTCGTGCCCGCCGTTTACAGCCCGCACTTCAGCCTTGCCGACAAGGCCCTGCTGGACTCCGTTCGTGAACGGGAGATGGAATTGGTGGTGTGGACTGTGAATGAACCTGCCGACATCCGCCGGATGCTCGACCTCGGTGTGGACGGCATCATCACCGACTACCCGGAAAGGGCGATCACCATCGTGGAACGGCGGGATTAACCGTTGGCGAGCAGACGTTCCACGGCGGACATCAAGGCATCGAGATCCGCATTCCACCGATCAGGTCGATCATGTGCTCCCGAGGCGGTGATGCGAGCGCAGAGCTCCACCAGTCCGGGCTCCAAGCTGACCAACTGCGGTTTCAGGCTGTGCACCACCCGCTGCACCTTCTCATGATCGCCACGGGAACGCGCATCACGCAACGTGGTGAGTCTTTCCGGCGCCTGCTTGCGGAAGAAGGCCAGCACCATGGGATCCTCCACCGGGGCCTCCGAAGGAACTTCCGTGACGATGGGCGATGGCGGTGCGACCGGAGGTATCGGGTCCACGGTTGGCACGGCGGCCACCGACTCCCTGACCCTGTTCTGTGACCGCTCGACCCAGGCGTTCAGATCCGCGCGCAGACCGGCGATCTCGGTGCGCTGGCGACGCAACGCCCGACCGTTCATGAGCACGATGAGCACCACGGCAACGAGGGCGATGGCGATCGTTCCCAAGGCGATGTACATCCACAGCTCCGCGTTCTCGCGCGCGTCGTTCACCCGGCCTTCGGCATCGCGACGTGCCGCATCTGAAACGGTGACCAGACTGTCCTTTTCCTGTCGGCCAGCCCGCACCAGGTCATCCATGGCGTGTAGATGACGCTCCCCCTCCGAAGTGGCGAGCGCCCGCTCCAGTTCGATGATGCGCGTGGCTTCCTGCAGGGCCCGCTTGCTGTCACCCGCCTCCCGCAGCTGCTGAAGCAAGCGACTTCGGACCTCGATGCCCAATTCCGGGTCACCGAGCGAATCAGCAAGGGCGGCGGCATCGGTCAGGTAGGAGATGCCCTCCTTCCGCGGGACGAGTTCAGCGATCTTCAACCGGGTGCTGACCGCTTCAGCCAGCCTTCCTGCCGAGTCCAAGGCAAGGAGCTCGGCCTTTAACGTGACGATGCGAAGGCGCACACTATCGCGCTGCGCAGCGTTGGTAATGGCCATGGCCCCGGTGGACGCATGCAGCAGGATCAGAAAGAGCGCGGTGCGCAGCATGGCGCGAAGCTAATCGCCCTTCACATCGCCTTCAGCACGTACCGCGCCGTGACGCGGCTCCGCTGCTCGACCAGGACCTGCTTGCCCGCCGTGAGAACACCCAGGGTCGGTTCGTCGAAGTGGCGCACGGTGAGCAGCTCGCAACCCTCGTTGTACAAGACCTCATACTCCTCGCGCAGTTCCCCGATCAGCTGCCTGGAACGTGGCGTGTCCTCGATGGCCACGGTGAATGCCACAGCACTGTTCTGCATCAGGTCGATGCGGACGTTCCGGCGCGCGAAACG
>JAGQVR010000093.1:0-2264 GCA_020437875.1 Flavobacteriales bacterium | reverse complement strand
GCTTGAAGATGTCGCCGAGGTTCTCCTCCACGATGAAACTGAGGTCGCGCGGCGTGATGCTCACCAACAGCTGGTCGGGCTTCACGATGAACGATGGGATGAGCGTGTCGTGGTCCGTGGCCTCGCTGATGGTGCTGCCAGGGGCACCGAGATCAAGGAAGGACCGGACATAGAGCGGGATGCCTTTGCGCTGAAGTGGTTGCAGGGTCCGGGGATGGATCACGCTCGCCCCGAAATAGCTCAGTTCGATGGCCTCCTTGTAGCTGATCTGCTCCAGCAGCCTGGTGTTCGGGAAGCGGTTCGGGTCGGCGTTGAACATGCCCGGCACATCCTTCCATATCGTGACGCTCTCGGCATCAAGCGCGTAGGCGAAGATGGCGGCGCTGAAATCAGAGCCTTCCCTACCGAGCGTGGTGGTGTCGCCATCCTCGGTGCGCCCGATGAAGCCCTGTGTGACGATGCGTACGGGGCCCTGATCGAACGCGGGCAGGTAGGTCGCACAGTTGTGCGCGAGCATGTCCCACTTCACGTTGGCGGCCCGGTGCCGATCATCGGTCGTGATGATCGTTCGCGCGTCGAACCATGCGTTCGCGATGCCCTCCGCGTTCAGGTGAGCGCTCACGATGAGGGTGCTCCATAGCTCCCCGTAGGCCACGATCCGGTCGTAGTAGTGATCCACATCGCGCTCCACCGGCGAGGCCAGTTCACCCCGAAGCGCGTTGAACCGCTCCTGCACGGCGGTGCGCGCAGCAACATCGTCGGGCGCCACGTCCATGAGGATCGCCAGGTGACGCTTTTCCAGTTCCGCCACCATAGCCGAGGTATCCCGTCCATCCATATAGGCCCACACCACCTCTTCCAAGGCATTGGTGGTCTTGCCCATGGCGCTCACCACGACCACCAGGTCGTCCAGCGCGAAATGCTTCAATACCTCCGCCACGTTCCGCACGCTGGCGGCATCCTTCACACTGGCACCTCCGAACTTGAAGACCTTCATCGCTTGCTCAGCTCCATTAGTTGTTCGCGTTCCAGGGATCCGTTCCACCAGGCCTTTGATATGTTGGCCCCGAGGCGCTCGTAGAACCGCACCGCGTCCTTGTTCCAGTCAAGCACCTGCCATGTCATTCCATCAAGGTCCTTCTCCACCGCATGCGCTGCACAGGCCTTGAAGAGCGCCTCTCCGATCCGTTGACCGCGGGCCGTTTCCGTGACGATGATATCCTCGAGGTAGAGACGTCGGCCTTTCCAGGTGGAATAGCGGGTGTAGCAGATGGCCATGCCCTGGATGCGCCCATTGACCTCCGCCACCCAGCCGACCCAGACCGGCTCCGGTCCGAAGCCCGCTTCACGCATGTGCTCCAGCGTGACCGTCACCTCCTCTGGGGCCTTCTCAAAGACCGCGAGTTCCTTCACCAGCTCCAACATCCGGGTCACATCCCGGGACTCCGCGCGGCGGATGATCGGCTTCATGGGCGCAAAGGAACGGCTGCCGCATCTTTGCACCATGGCCACGATCAAGACCCTCGCCGAATTCATCGCCGAACGCCAGCACGAGTTCACCTATGCCACAGGTGAGCTCTCCCAGCTCCTCACGAGCTTCCGCCTGGCGGGCAAAATGGTGAACCGTGAGGTGAACAAGGCCGGCCTGGCAGAGGACATCATCGGGGCCGCCGGGCAGGAGAACGTACAGGGCGAGCAGCAGCAGAAGCTCGACGTCTACGCCAACGACCTCTTCATCCGGTTGCTGCGCAGCCAGGGCATGGTGTGCGCCGTGGCCAGCGAGGAGAACGACGACATCGTGCACTTCGACAATGGCGGCAAGTACGTGGTGACGATGGATCCCCTGGATGGCAGCAGCAACATCGATGTGAACGTGAGCATCGGCACGATCTTCAGCATCTACCGGCGGGTGAGCACGGGCGACAAGGCCACGATGGAGGACTTCATGCAGCCCGGGACGGCGCAGGTGGCGGCCGGTTACATCATCTACGGCAGCAGCACCATGCTGGTCTATACCACCGGGCACGGCGTGAACGGATTCACCCTCGACCCCAGCATCGGCACTTTCTGCCTGAGCCATCCGAACATGACCACCCCCGCCGATGGTAAGATCTATTCCGTGAACGAAGGCAACTACTACGACTTCAGCGAGGGTGTGCGGTCGTACATCGACGATTGCAAGAAGCAGAAGATGAGCGCGCGTTACATCGGCAGCCTCGTGGCCGACTTCCACCGGAATCTGATGAAGGGTGGCATCTACATGT
>JAGQVR010000092.1 GCA_020437875.1 Flavobacteriales bacterium | reverse complement strand
GTTCACCGCGTCGCTCGCCGAGCAATTCGTTTGCGTGTTGGTGATGGTGAGCGTATAGGTGCCCGCAGCATTCACGGTCGGAGTGAGGGTGTTGCCACCACTCACGATGTTGCCTCCGTTGCTGGCCACCCAGCTATAACCGCCTGTGGTACCGGAACCGCTCAGGACGATCTGCGGCCCTGTCGTGCAGGTGATCACCGCATCGGCACCGGCATTCACGGTCGGTAGACCGGTGCTCGGGATCACGACTTCGAGTTGGAAGGTGCATCCTTTGGCATCTGTGACGGTCACGCTATACGTTCCTCCGGTGACCCCACTGATGGCCTGGGCCGTACTTCCCGTGCTCCACTGGTAGGTGTATGGGCTGGTGCCTCCGGTCGGGTTGGCTTGGGCGCCACCGTTCGCCTGGCTACAGGTGGCCGGCGTCACCGTGGAACCTGCACCCAACGGGGCCGGTTGAGTCACTTGGAATGCGCCCTGGGCCGTGCATCCATTGGCGTCGGTGACGGTCACCGTGTGGTCGCCAGGGGCGAGACCGGTAGCGGTCTGCGTGGTCTGACCATTGCTCCACAGGTATCCGAAGGGAGCCAATCCATCGGCATTCGCCATGATCGTTCCGTTCGATGCGCCGTTGCAGGTCACATGGGTCACTTGCCCGGTCACGCTCATGATGCGCACGGTCACGACCTGGTCCGCCGCACCTGCAAGGATGCATGCGTCACCACCGATGATCCGACGGATGTACCGGGTCTCGGATATGGGGCCGATGGCACTACCGGAAAGGTGCTGTCCGGTCTGGCCCGCGATGTTCGTCCAGTTCAAGCTGTCCGAGCTGATCTGCCACTGATAGGTGGCCGCCGCACCGAAGCCCGGATGCGAGGAACCGCTGCCGTTGCGCACGATGGTCGGTAGTACGTAGCTCGGCTCCGAACCGGTGATGTCGCCGGGAATACTCCCCGCACAGATCGCGGTTCCTGCGTAGTTGATGGTGTTGCCGAGCAGGTCGGGCGGGTTGGCCCAGATCACGATACCCGGCTCGTATTGGTTGCTGTTCTTGGTCGTGTTCAGCGCACCCTGCGTGAGCGGGATGTTGTTGGACAAGGACGTGATGATGGTGTAGATCCGGCAGTTGCTGAATTTGATCCCGCGTTCGCCCACCGGGTCGTAATCATCACCACCACCACCGTAGTAGGTGCTGTAGATGAGCGTGGAGAGATCGTCGCTCAGTTTGAAGAAGACCTTGTCGTTCTGGCCCATGTTCGTGGCTTGCACGGGCGTGTTGGGCGATGAGCTCACCGGGAAGTTGGTGCTGTTCGTGTAGCCGAACACGTACACATCGTCGTTCTGGTCGGTGTTCAGGCCCATCATGTTCACCTCGTTGCCGGATCCCCCGATGTAGGTGCCTCCGAGGAAGGTCTGGTCCACTGTCATCCGCGCGACGAAGAGGTCGTTCGTGCCACCGTTGTACGAGTTGTCATACCCACCGCTCGCCGAGAGGTTGCTCGTGGCCGCCCCGGACGTGATCCCACCGAAGTAGAACTCGTCGCCCGATGTGCTCATCGACATGCATAGGATGGCCAGGGACTGGCTGCTCGCGGACTGGAAGTACGAAGACCATTGGGTCGTACCCGTACCGGAGATGCGCTGTAGGAAACCCGCTTCAGAACCGCCGCGCGTCGCCTGTCGCGGGTTCAGGGTAGGGAAGTTGTTGCTCAACGTGCGTCCACCTACGAAGATGTTGCCCGAGCTCGGGTCGTACAGCATGATCTGCGCGAGGTCGTCGTCCGAACCACCGTAGTTCCTCATCCATTGAACAGCAGAGAGGTCCTGGTTGATCCTGAAGAGGAGCACATCGATGTCGCCGAAGTTGGTGTTCGTGGCGCCGCTACCGCTGTTCACCGTGGCCAGGTTCGTGCTCTCGGTGTAGCCACCAACGATCACGTCGCCGTTGGTCGCGATCCGTAGGTCGAACGCATAGTCCGTATCGTTACCACCGACGATAGCCGATTTGATGGAGTTCCCGGCCGGGTTGATCTTCACCACATAGACATCATCGCCCGTCTGGGCTTGCTGGTTCACACTGCTGCCGGAGAAGGCCGACCCACCGATCAATGGGAAGTTCGTGCTGGCGGTATACCCCGTGATGTACAGGTTCCCATCGGGCCCCTGCTCCATGGCGTACGGGTTCTCGATCCCGTTGCCGCCGATGTAGGTCTGCCAGACCCGTGTTCCCTGGCCACCCACGTTCGTCGGCTCCAGGTATTTGCCGACCACCATGTCGTAGCTGCCGTTGATCGATGTGTCGAAGGCACCCGGTGTGATCTGGTCGGTTCCACCACTGACACGAGCCACCACGTAGATGGCACCATCCGTTGGATCCACCCAGATGCAGTGTCCATGGTTGTCCGTTTGCGAGGCCGTGTTCATCCAACTGGCCCAACGCAACGCGATCGGGTCGATCACCAGGGTCGCACCCTTGTCGTATTCACCGAGTTCGAAACGCAGGGTGTTCTTGTCGTCCACCACATAAGCGGATTTCACAGGGCGCTCCCGGTCATTGATACGCTGGTACACCACCGGTGCAGGGTAGGTCATTTCCCCGAGGCTGGTCGAAAGGATCAGTTCACCTTTCTCGTTCGTCCACATCCGGTCGATCCCATCGAAGGTGATGGCCACCTGTCGTGGGTCGCTTCCGGGCTTGCAGATGATATCGTACTCCAGGGTACCGTCCTCGGCAGGGTAGTACCGCACATCGACACCCGGGTAGGTGTTCGTGTACCAAAGCTCCTGGAAGCTGCGCACTCCGGTGGCCTCCACGCCTCCCATGAAGAAGTTCGAGGCATCGGAATGGGCCGTCCGGGTCTCCACGTTCATGTCGGGCGAGGCGCCGCGGAAGTTCAGTCGCCAGCTATGTCCCCGGCTCCGCAGCGTGGGTGCACCGCTCGGTTTTCCGTTCCTGATCTGCTCCTCGAAGAGGATGCCCGCACGCCGTGATTCCGCCAAGGCGACAGGATCGAAGGCCGTGACCACCATGCCGTCGCGCGTAGCCACGGCTTGGCCGAGCTGGAAGTCGGCGCGGTACAGGACATCCTTGCCGAATTGCCCCTTGTTCTCCGTGAACTCGATGCGCTGGTCGTAATGATGGAGCAGTTCATCCAAGGCTTCGGAGCCGTGATCATCATGCGTGTGGTCCAGGTGCCGCTCGGCCTTTTGGGCGCTCAACGGGGACCACGTGGCCGCTAGCAACAGCAGCGTCAGAGCCGTGTTGCGGAGCCACGAACGTTCCGTGGGATCCAGATTCATCGGTGTCGGTTTTGGTTCATGTAGACTATCGAGGTGAAGAGCCCCATTGATCAGGCTCGCTGTGTTCGTTCGGGACACCGAGGCCCGGCTGCAACCGAGGCCGCTCTCGGGCAGTTGGTCGAGTAGAGGGTCGCTCGGAGAACGGCTTGGCCTGTTGGCCTTCGCCGGTCGGCCCTGGTGGGCCATCGCAACATTGGATCGCATGGTATTCTGGTTGGCTGGCAAGTGTCCATGGGCGATCTGGAAGAGCGATCCGGTTAAAAGAGTGGCCCGAAACTAGGGGAGTCACCATTCAGCTGTCAAGTGTTCGTCGGCTATAAGGTCCATTTCGTCGAATGAAATAATGGATCCATGGGTGGCCCGAATCGGCGACCGGAGCCGGGCGTGTTCAAAACTTTAGTTGCCGGAATATTTGGCGATCCCAAAGCCGATTGCTTATTTGGGCGTCAGCTATTCGACAGAAATATCGTCAGAATAGGACAGCGAACCGAGATCACTCGAAGAAGCACAACGAACAACCCCAAACGCCATGGCAACCGAGATCAACAAGGAGAAATTGAAGGCTCTTCAGCTCACGATGGACAAGATGGAGAAGACCTTCGGCAAAGGCGCCGTCATGAAGCTCGGCGACGATGCGATCGAGCAGGTCGAAGTGATCCCCACCGGTTCCATCGGATTGGACCTGGCATTGGGTGTGGGTGGCTATCCCAAGGGACGGATCATCGAGATCTATGGCCCGGAATCATCCGGTAAGACCACCCTGGCCATCCATGCGATCGCCGAAGCCCAGAAGAAGGGTGGGATCGCGGCCATCATCGATGCGGAGCATGCCTTCGATCGCGTCTACGCCGAAAGCCTTGGTGTGGACACCGAGAACCTGCTCATCAGCCAGCCCGATAACGGGGAACAGGCGTTGGAGATCGCGGACAACCTGATCCGTTCCGGTGCCATCGACATCATCGTCATCGACAGTGTCGCTGCGCTCACGCCACGAGCCGAGATCGAGGGGGAGATGGGGGATAGCGCCGTGGGCATGCAGGCCCGCCTCATGAGCAAGGCTCTGCGCAAGCTCACGGGTACGATCAGCAAGACCGGCTGCTGCTGCATCTTCATCAACCAACTGCGCGAGAAGATCGGTGTGATGTTCGGCAATCCCGAGACCACGACCGGCGGCAATGCGTTGAAGTTCTATGCCACCATCCGCATGGACATCCGTCGTGCCACACAGATCAAGGACGGCGAAAGTGCCGTGGGCAACCGCACCAAGGTGAAGGTGGTGAAGAACAAGGTGGCGCCACCCTTCCAGAAGGCCGAGTTCGACATCATGTTCGGCAAGGGCATCAGCAAGACGGGTGAGATCATCGATATGGGCGTCGAACTAGGCATCATCAAGAAGAGCGGCAGCTGGTTCAGCTATGAGGACAACAAGCTGGGGCAGGGCCGTGACATGGTCCGCCAGCTTCTGGACGACAACGTGGAACTGTGCGAGGAGCTCGAGGGTCGGATCAAGGGCGCCATCAACAAGACCGCCCAGCAACCGGTCGCTGTGTGATCCTGGTGGTCTGCGCGGCGCTGTACTCCGCTGCTCAAGTCATGGCGAAACGATAAGACAGCATCCACGACGCGCGACTACCTTTGAAGACCCCGGTCCAGTACCGGGGTCTTCTGCATTATGGCCGGGATCATCCGCTCTTCCATTCTCCTATCCACCTCTTTCCTTGTGGTTTGCTGGTCGGCTTGTTCCACCGGGACCGGGCCGAACACGGTGGATGATCCGAAGCGGCCATGGACCCTCGCACGGGTCGACAGTGCCATACTGGTCGAGCCTGACGATGCGGCACTCTTCGCCCGCCGTGCACGACTGAACCTCGCTCGCGATAGTGTGCGCAGTGCCATGAATGATTGGAAGCGGGCCATTCTGCTGGACAGCACGAACTTCCGCTGGCACCTGGGCCTGGGCGACCTGTACTTCTCAAAGGCGGACCTTGTGAACGCCGAGATCGAGTTCACGAAGGCGCGGAACCTCGCTCTGGACAGCACGGAGGCCCGATTCAAGCTCGCAGAGCTACGCCTGCTCCAACGGGACCATGTGAACGCCATGGCCGAGGTGAACGATGCCTTGCGGATCGACGAACAGAATGCACGAGGGTACTTCCTGAAGGGATGGATCCACCGTGAGGCGGGGGACACCTCCCTCGCCATCAGCAGTTATCGTACGGCCATCGAGCGCGACCCGGACCTATATGAAGCGTACATGGCCCTGGCTCAACTTCACGCCGGGCAGAATGACCCTTTGGCCTGGCAGTATTACAACTCCCTGGTCGACCTCCGCCCGAAGAGCGTGGAGGCGCTCTATGCACGAGGCCTGTACGCACAGGAGCATGGCCGTGACAGCATCGCACTGGCGGATTATGCGTTGATCAAGACTTTGGACCCCAACAACCCGACCGCTTGGTACAATACAGGCTTCATCTATTTGGAGCACCAGGACCGTTTTGAAGCGGCCCGTGAGGAGTTCACCGGTGCCATCGAGCGGATGCCCACGTACGCCCAGGCGTACTACAACAGGGGCCTGACCTATGAGTTCGAAGGGGTGCTGGACAGTGCGGCCAAGGACTTTCGAGTGGCGCTGGCCTTGATGCCCGATTTCGACGCTCCGGCCCACGGATTGGACAGGCTGCAGAAGCGCGGGCTTCGGGTCCTGCCGTGATCAACGTTTCCGGACCGGGCCCTGCGGGGACCACACGACGGTCCCGCGTTCCATCACCACGAAGCGCCGTATGGACAGCCTTTCCCCGCGGTGTACGCGCAAGGTCCAGGTGCCGGGACGCAGGTCGCCCAGACCCACCTGGTCGATCTTGTCGGCACCGTAGGTATGCTTCACATTGCCACGTGCGTTCAGGATGTCCACTCGGTCCGCATCCGGTGGAATGATGGCCTCGATCTTGCCGGCGACCGCGCTCTCTACGAAGGTGATCCGGGTGTCGTCCGCTGTTCGAGCTATCGGCTTCTCAGGTACATAGGCCACCAGGCCATCCGCCTGGGCAAGGAGCTTGCCGACCAGCAATACCGTTCCGACGAGCAGGGTGCCACGCAGGTGTCGCATGGGCCTTTTACGAAGGCCCCGCCCGTCGGGTTATGAGCGAACTGTTCCGGTCAACGGGCCACCATCACCCGCTGTTGCAGGCGCACGTCGCCGGACCGGACCTCGATCAGGTACAGGCCGTTGGGCTGGCCACCCAGATCCAGGTCGAAGCGCTCAGTGCCGCCCGGTACCAGATCGGTGGATACGAGTTGACCAACGGCATCGTAGGTCATCGCCGTCCAGACACCCTGGTGACCGTTTGGGAGCACCATGTTCACCAGACCGGTCGTGGGGTTCGGCCATGCCTCCAGATCGGCCCCATTGATCACCTCGGAGATGCTGGAGGTGCTCAGTGGGTAGCCGTCGATCGCATTGCCGCAATCGCCCAGCCACTGCTGCAGCGCACTGAAGCTCACGCTGAACTTCCCGAAATAATCGGGGAAGTCGTTCCCGCACGCAGCGCTGCCACCATATAGCTGTCCGATGATCCGCTTGTCAGCGTTCCACAGGCCACTGCCGCTCGACCCTGGCTCCGTGGTTCCGTCGTCCCAGTCGTTCACACGCCAGCACTGGGCCCCACCGAAGGAGCTGGATACCACGTTCTGGTTCTCGAAGCTGATCTTCTTGATATCACCGGAAGGGTGGTGGATGCAGGTGGCACCGCCGGTGGATGCCGCACTGCTCTTGTCCCAGCCGCTGTAGAACACGTTGAACGAAGCGGGTGGGGTGGTGTTCAAGCGAAGCAAAGCGACATCGCTGCCGGTGCTGTTGTGAAGAAGCGAATACCCGACAACGCTTTGGTTCATCGGCCCGTTCACCGTCGGGGTGCACTGCGGGCTATTCCAATTGAATCGGAATACGACGTTGGTGCTGGCGCCCACCATGCAATGGTTCGCGGTGAGGAAGTACGGGGTGCCATCGTTGTTGCAGTTGTTCAGGAGCGTGCCGGTGCAGAATCCATCACCTCCGGTCACCAACATGGCCACTGACCGGATCTGATCACGCCAATCATCGCCCTCCGGGCAGATCACGTTGTTGTTGCACGAACCACTTTCGTTCAATCCCTTGGTCATCCCCATCACATCCCGATAGCCATGGGTCACCTGTCCGATGCGCAGGCGGCCCATGCCCGCCACCTCCGCAGGTTCCACGTATTCCACGGTCACCTGATCGCCTGGGAGCAGGTCAACGCCCATCTGGGTCTGGCCGGGATTGCTGTTCGCTTCGAAGCCACCGAGCATGTGGCCCATCTCGTTGTAGACGAATACCTGTGCGCCTTCGGGTATCACGTAATCATGGAACTCCATATTGATGCTGAATGCCCCGGGGCATTGCACCGTGGCACGCCAGATCCGATCCCCGTTGGGCATCGAATGCCAGATCCCCGCATTGTCAAGCCCGATATCCGTGGCGTGGTTGAAACCGAAGCGGTAGGGCCCTTTGATCCCGGCGATGCGTCGCTCCTCATCCTCAGCCATCAATGACGTGGCATCCACCTCGGCCATCACCGTGATGGGGGCCACCGGAAGGTCATTGGAACGATCCATTCCATACGGGTGACCACCGAACGACAATTGCGCGGTCGCATCAAGGGTCAGGAGGGTGGCTGTCAGGAAAAGGGACTGGTAGAGAGATCGCATCGGTCTATTCTGGGTTGAGCGGGTCAATGTAGGCTGTTCGGTTAAGTGGATCCGTCATGGATCCGTATGGTTCGGCGCACCCGGGTGCACTGTCGACCAAAGGTACCATCCCAGCGACGGTGCCCTGGGCACCGACCTTCAGGCTTGCTTGGACGCCTTCTGACGGTCTTCGAGGAGCTTCCGCATGGCGAACAGTTCATCCCGGAGTTGGGCCGCTGCGATGAAGTCGAGTTCCTTGGCTGCCTTTAGCATCTGGGATTCAAGCAATTCCGCGTTCGTGGCAAGCTGGTCCACGGTCATGTACCTCATGACCGGGTCAGCAGCAAGGCTCAGTGTCTCGGGCTCCACATAGGCTCTTCGTTGCCCCTCATCGTGGATATCGATCACCGCTGTCTGGCGGAGGACATCTACGCGGTCCCGTTTGATCTGGGTGGGTGTGATCCCGTGGGCTTCGTTGTAGGCGATCTGTTTTGCCCTACGCCTTTCCGTCTCATCCATCGTCCGGCGCATGCTCTCTGTCACCTTGTCGGCGTAGAAGATCACCAGGCCGTTCACGTTCCGGGCGGCTCGACCGGCCGTCTGGGTCAATGACCGGTTGCTGCGCAGGAATCCCTCCTTGTCCGCATCCAGCACGGCCACCAGGCTCACCTCGGGCAGGTCCAGGCCTTCCCGTAGAAGGTTCACACCCACGAGCACATCGAACATGCCGAGACGCAGTTGCCGCAGGATCTCGATGCGTTCCAAGGTGTCGACATCGCTATGGATGTACTTGCAGCGCACGCCGTTCCGGCCCAGGAAGTCGGTCAATTCCTCCGCCATGCGCTTCGTCAGCGTGGTCACCAGCACGCGTTCCTCGCGTTGGGCCCTCTGCCTGATCTCGTACAGCAGGTCGTCGATCTGGTCCTTGCTCGGGCGTACGTCGATCGGTGGATCGAGCAGGCCGGTCGGACGGACGACCTGTTCCACCACCACGCCTTCACTGCGTTCCAGCTCATAATCGGCCGGGGTCGCGCTTACGAACAGGGTCTGGCCCATCATCGCCTCGAACTCCTCGAACTTCAACGGTCGGTTATCCATGGCGCTGGGTAGGCGGAATCCGTATTCCACCAGGTTCTTCTTGCGGCTGCGATCCCCGCCGTACATGGCCTGCACCTGGCTCACGGTCACGTGGCTCTCATCGATCACCATCAGGAAGTCATCCGGGAAGTAGTCCAACAGGCAGAAAGGTCGCTGGCCGGTCTGACGCCGATCGAAGTAGCGACTGTAGTTCTCGATGCCCGAACAGTAACCGAGCTCACGCATCATCTCCATGTCGTGGCTCACCCGTTCCTCCAGTCGTTTCGCCTCCAGGTGCTTGCCGATCTCCTGGAAGAAGGCCACCTGCTTCACCATGTCGTCCTGGATCATGTGGATCGCGCCGTTCATGGTCTCGCGGCTCGTCACGAAGATGTTCGCCGGATAGATGGTCACCTCCCCGGGTGTTTCCACCACCTGGCCGCTGAGTGTATCGAAGCGCTCGATCCGCTCGATCTCGTCGCCCCAGAAATGGATGCGTACGGCCTCGTCCGCATAAGCCAGATACACCTCCACCACATCACCGCGAACGCGGAAGTTGCCGCGTCCGGGCTCCTCGTCCTTCCTGCTGTACAAGGCGCTGACCAGTTCGTGCAGGAGCTTGTTGCGCGGGATCTTCTGCCCGTTCACGATCCGCACG
Source organism: Flavobacteriales bacterium (assembly GCA_020437875.1). Taxonomy (GTDB): domain Bacteria; phylum Bacteroidota; class Bacteroidia; order Flavobacteriales_F; family PHOS-HE28; genus PHOS-HE28. The sequence continues at coordinate 543 of JAGQVR010000092.1, read as the reverse complement.
ATCGTCTTGTGGAACTCCGCCGGGTTGCCGATGCCATAGATGCAGCTCACGCTGGCCACAACGATCACGTTACGCCGACCGCTGAGCAGCGCGCTCGTGGCGCTCAACCGCAATTTCTCGATCTCGTCGTTCACCGAGAGGTCCTTCTCGATGTACGTGTTGGTGGTCGGCAGGTACGCCTCCGGCTGGTAGTAGTCGTAGTAGCTCACGAAGTACTCCACCCGGTCATTCGGGAAGAAGTGCTTGAACTCACCGTACAACTGGGCCGCCAGCGTCTTGTTGTGGCTCAGGATCAACGCAGGCCGACCGGTCCTTGCGATCACATTGGCCACGGTAAAGGTCTTGCCGGATCCGGTGACCCCGAGCAGCGTTTGCGCGGGGACCCCGTCCTCGATCCCGCGGACCAATTGCTTGATGGCTTCCGGTTGGTCGCCCGTGGGTTGGAACTCTGATATCAGGTCGAAGGACACGGAAGTGGGGTGGGGCGCAAAGGTACCGCCTTGTATGGCCGTGCTTTCGCACCTTCGTGATCCTATGATAAGC
>JAGQVR010000091.1 GCA_020437875.1 Flavobacteriales bacterium | reverse complement strand
AGCGCCCGATCGGGCCTACGCACCCATGAGCAGGACTCCCTTGCACGCCTGGACCTTGCCGCGAGCCTGGAGCGCAGTCCGGACAATCCGGCCGTCCTCGCCACGATCGGCAACCAGCTGCTGGCCAGTTCGGAGCCCGATTCCGCCATCCACTATTTCGACCGTTTGGTAGCGCTGGACCCGAACGATGCGATGGCCATCCACAACCGTGGCTATGCCCACCTTCTGGCGGGTCGGTACGACATGGCGATCAGTGACATGCAGGAATCGCTGGAGATCAATGTCGACTTCGCCTATGCGCACAACAACCTCGGCTGGGCCTATCACCTGAAGGGCGATGATGCCGCCGCGCTGGCCTCGATCCAACGTTCCATCGATATGGATCCGAGCAATGCATACGCTTATTACAACCAGGGGATCGTGCTGCAGGGACTGGGACGATCACCCGAGGCGTGCAGCAGCTGGCAGCTCGCCCTGGCACGCGGCTTCCGAGAAGGATACGGGGATGCGGTGGATAAGGAGATGGGCCTGCATTGCAGGTAGGTGAGCACCAGGTTCCAGCGTCTTCTGGTGAGCATTGGGACCCGGCCGGTTCCTGATGAGCCCGAGCGATCAGCCTACTTACCGGTCGATGCACGCAGCCATTCGGTCAATGCACCGATAGGTCAATCCTCCTCCTTCTCCCGCGGCGTGTACTCCGGCGGAAGCATCTCGGGTGGCACCGTCTCCTCCGGCATCTCCGGGATCACCACATCGAAGAAGCCCTTGGGCACCTCGGGGTTGATGCGGACACTGCTGACCTCCGACACCCGTTCTCCACGGATGCCGCCGCTCTCCTGGATCCGATGCGGGAGCTGCACGCCCCCCACCACACGCCAGTCGCTGAAGACCATGGTGCGGTCGTTCATCCTGCCGTCGAAGTACTGGCTCTCCACCTCGCGCAACTTCAGCCCCGATGCCTTGTCGTAGAACTGGACGAGGCTGTTGCCGGAGTGCAGGGTCAACTGGAGCTTGTACACCTCCCGGTCACCTTCGGTGAGGCTGCCGAGGATGCGAGAGCCGGACAGCAGCTTCCCGAAGCCCACCTCGGGCACCGGTCGGCTCTGGCGCTGCACCATCTCCAGACCGGCATCCGTGAGCTCACCGGACCCTCCGTCACCTGTGATCAACGCACGCTCGCCGTTGTAGATGATCTCCTCGATCACGGAAGGCCCCTCCTTCCGCTGGATCCGATAGCGCTCCCCGGAGAACCATTCGGTCTGGTCCACTTGCGGACCATCGCCGGTCTCCTTGCGCACGACCTGCAGGTCGCGCAACTTGGCGATGGCGTCACGACCACCAACGGTGTAGATGTAGGTCTCGATGACCTGTTCCGCGGTGCGGTCGGTCACGGGCTTCAGCTCCTCCTTCCAGCGTTCTCCATCCTCGGTCAGGCGGATGATGGGTTGTTCCTTGTTCGTGGAAAAAGGTTCAAGGCCGGACTTCACCTGGTCCAGGTCCCCGACAACGAGGATGTTGGCCTCGTTCGGATGGAGGAAGGCCGTCGCTGCTTCCTGCACCTGCTCGGCGGTGATGGCATCGAGCCGCTTCAGGTAGGTCTCGTAATGATCGGCGGGCAGGTCGTTCAGGCGCGTGTTCAGCGCGAAACGGGCCACGGTGCGCGGATCCTCAAGGCTGCGACCGAAGGCCCCCATCATGCTGCGCTTCGCCAGGATCAGCTCCTCCTTCGTCACCGGCTCGTTGCGCATGCGCTCCATCTCCAGGAGGATCTCGGCGACGGCACCCTTGGTCACCTCGGTCCGCACGCTCGTGGTGATGACCAGTGAACTGTTGAAGCGGTCCACGTCCAGGCTGGAGTAGCAGCCATAGGTGTATCCGTTCTTCTCCCGCAGGTTCTGCATCAACCGGGCGTTGAAGATGCCGCCACCGAGGATGGTGTTCATCACCTGGGCCTGCTGGGCCCGAAGGTCACGTGGTTGGAGGGGCAGTGGAAAGGAGACGCGGATCACGGATTGTGCCGCGCCGGGCCTGTTCACCACATACACGTTCCGCACCTTGCCCGGCACCGAGGGCTTGCCCATGGGCACCACGAAGCCGAGGCCTTCGACCACCTCACGTCCGTACTCATCCTTCGTGATGGGCGTATCACGCTTCTTCCACTTACCGAAATGATCCTTGGCGAACGCCTTCGCCTCCTTCTCTGTGATGTCGCCCACGAAGACGAGATAGCAGTTGTCCGGTCGGAAGAAGCGGCGATGATAGGCCTCCAGGTTCGACCGATCGATGCGACCGAGGGTGCGCCCGGTGGTCATCTCGCCATAGGGATGACCACTGCCGAATGTCACGAGCTTGCCGACCGCCTCGGCGATACCGTCCGGGTCCTCGCTGCGCTGCTGCACGGCGGACTGGGCACGAAGCAGGGCGCTCTTCACCTCCTCCTCCGGGAAGGTGGGCTTGGTGACCACATCCTCCACCACCGCCATCAAGGGTTCGAGGTTCTTCTTGAGGGCGCTGGCGAACAGGCCGTCGCCGCTCGTGTAGAGCGTGGCCCCGATGGCATCCACGGACTTGTCGATCTCCGCCTTGGAGCGCTTGCCCGCACCGGCCGTCAGCAATTCACCGAAGAGGTCCACGTAACCGGCCTTGTCGCCCTGGTGGACGGGTGTGATGTCAAAGCGGACCTGCACACTGACAAGGGGGAGCTTGTGATCCTCCACCACGATCAGGTGCATGCCGTTGGGCAGTTCGGAAATGCTGTGCTGTCCGATATGCACGTCTGGTGCGGGTCCGGACACCGGTGGATGGCTGCGATCGAGCTGTGCGGTCATGAGTGCTGGAAGGAGCAACGCGCCACTGAGGAAGGCGGCATGCAGGGACGTACGGGGCCGGACGGAGGTGCTGCGCGCCATGGTCAGTTGGACGGGGTGGGCAGATAATGCAGGACCACGCGGTTGGCGTTCACGAAATAGGTCTTCGCCGCGCGCTGCAGGTCCTCGGGCGTGAGCTTGAGGTAGCGGTCGATCTCGGTGTTGATCAGTTCCGTGCTGCCCAGCAGGACATGAGCGTTGGCGAGGTTGTGTGCGATGCCGGCCACACGGCTGTTGTCGGTGACGGATTCCGTTTCCAATTGGGCCTTCAAGCGTGCAAGTTCCTCCTCGCTGATCGGTGTGGTGGCCAGGGCATCGATCTCGTGCTGCATGGCCGCTTCCAGGTCCTCCGCCGATGTCTTGCCGTTGGCGATGGCGAAGAGCATGGCGATACCGGGCTGTTCGAAGGGGAAGTTGAAGGCACCGCAGTACAAGGCCACCTGCAGGCGGTCCTTCAAGGCCGTGTTCATGCGGGCGCTGTTGCCACCGCTCAGCACCCGGTTCAGCATCTCCACCGCATAGAAGTCCGGAGTGCCGTTGGCCGGGATGCGATAGCCCATGATCACGGCCGGCAGTTGGATCCGGTCGTACACCACATCGCGCACCTCCCGGCCGAGCGGTGGTTCCACGATGCCGGGTTGTTTCACCGCCTCACCTTGAGGGATCTTGCCGAAGTAGGTCTCGACCAACGAACGGGCACGCTCCGGGGAGATGTCACCGGCCACGACGAGGGTGGCGTTGTTCGGCACGTAATAGCGCTTGTAGAACTCCTGGTAATCCGCTTCCGATGCGGCGTTCAGGTCCTCCATGAAGCCGATGGTCGGCCATTGGTAGGGATGCTGGGTGAAGGCCCGCTTCAGGACCTCTACCGTGATGGTGCCGTACGGCTGGTTCTCGTAGCGCTGGCGACGCTCCTCCTTCACCACCTCGCGCTGGGTGTCGACGCCCACCTGGTCCACCTTGGCGTGCAACATGCGCTCGCTCTCGAGCCAGAGACCAAGTTCAAGCTCGTTGCTCGGGAGCACCTCGTAGTAGTAGGTACGATCACCGTTGGTGTTCGCGTTGAGGACCCCGCCGGCGTTCTCCACGAACTTGCTGAACTCGCCACGCTTGATGTTCGCCGAACCCTCGAAGAGCAGGTGTTCGAAGAAATGCGCGAAGCCACGGCGGTCGGGTGTCTCGTTCTTGCTGCCCACGTGGTACATCACGCTCACCGCCACGATGGGTGTCGAATGGTCCTCGTGCAGGATGACGTGCAGGCCATTGGGCAGATCGAACTCGGAGTAGGTGATCGCCCGTTTCTGGGCGACGGCTGGTGCAGCGAGCATGGTGGTGAACAGGGCGAGGTGCGTCGGTCTCATCGGAAGGTCCGGACGATCCGGGAGGCGGCAAGTTAGGTGGATCAACTACTTACCCATCCGGGGAACGACGCTCGGTCCTTCCACCGCCGACCGCATCTGGACCGCCCGGGTGTTGGTGGTCAAAGCCCGGCCGGGCATGGACAGGAGCGGTCGGTTGTTCGTAATTTCATCGATGGAATGATGGGTTTGGTCGAAACAAACCGACCCTTGGTTCCGTAACATCGCACCGCCCAATCCCGTGGAGGTGAAGGAGATCGTGCAGGATAGACTGATCACACCAGGCGTACGCGACCTGGTCGGTGGAATGACGGCCAGTTACGACGGGCGGCTCAACGAACTATTGACCATCCGGACCGAACGACGCGCCGCCCTGGCAAAGGGTCCTATCGAGTTCCAGGCCGCGACGGCGAATGTGCGGGACAAGGACTGGAAGGTGGACCCGGAGCCCGAAGGGCTTCAGGAGCGCCGGGTGGAGCTGATCGGCGGTGCGAACCGCTCGGAGCTCATCAACGGCATGAACGCCGGCGCCAAGAGCTACATCGCCGACCTCTGGAACTTCACCGCCCAGGACCCTTGGAGCATCCTGCGTGCGCACAAGAGCCTGAACGGGACGGCGCACCGGAACCTGGCCTACCTGGATGACCGGGAGGGCCGTGTGCGCATCAATCCCTCCACCAGCTCCCGACTGATGCTGGTGCCACGGCCCTTCTTCACCTACGAGTCATCGCTCACCGTGGAGGAAATGCCCGTTCCGGCGGCCTTCTTCGACCTTTCGATGATGGCCATGGGGCATGGCCTGGAGACCGTGCGACGGCAGGGTGGCATCCACCTCTACCTCCGCGATGTCCAGGGGCATCAGGAAGCACGGCTCTGGGCGCGGCTCTTCGAGCGCGTCGAGGAGACCCTGGAAGTGGACCGCGGCACCATCCGTTGCACCGTATTCATGGACACGGTGGCCGGCGCCCTTGAGGCGGACGAGATCCTCTTCGAACTGCAGCACCACAGTGCCGGCCTGGCCCTGGACCCACAAGGCTATGCCGCGGACCACATCGCCCTCTTCCACGGCCCGGATCGCAACGTCCTGCCGGATCGGGAGACGATCGGCCTGAACGCGCCCTTCCTGCGAGCGCTCAGCCTGCGCACCATCGGCATCTGCCATCGCAGGGGCTGCCACGCCATGGGGGCCCCTTCCTTCGTACTACCCTCGTTGGACCATAGCAAGGTGAAGGCGGAATACCTGGCCATGCTGGCGGACAAGGAGCGCGAGGCGGTGGACGGCCATGACGGCACGCTGGTGGTGCACGAGGACATGGTGAACGCATCCATGGTGGAGTTCAACAAGAGCATGCCCCGCGCGCATCAACTGAACTACCTGCGCACGGACGCCATCACACCCACTGACCTGGTGCAGGTCCCGGAAGGACCCATCACGGTGGACAGCTTGAAGAACATCCTGCGCACCGCACTGCGGTCGCTCCTGATGCGTGAACAGGGCAAGGGCTGGGTGATCCAAGGCGGTCGGGTGCACGACAGGTCCAGCCTGCTCCTGGCCGTGCGGCTGCTTTGGCAATGGGTGCAGAGCCCCAAGGGCAACATCACCGCGACCAACCTGCCCATCACCATCGACCTGGTGAAGTTCATGTTGAAGAAGGAGGCCGACAAGATGTTCGACGGCAACGACCCGGTCGTGCGCAAGCAGGTGGATCGTGCGACGGCCTACGTGCTGGAGTTGGCAGGGGGTGAAGGCGTACCGATGCTCTAGCGGAGCCTAACTTGGCCGCGATGTCGCGCTGGATCCCCGTGAGCGAGCAATTGCCTGCCGATGGACAGCGCTGCCTGTGCCACCTCCCCCGCAATGAGGTCTACCTGCCTGGCAAGACCGGTGCCACCCAAGTGCGGCAGGTCGTGATCCTGCGCTTCCTGAAGGACCATTTCCTGAAGAATGCGAGCAAGACCGGGTACAATGGCGAGCCCCACTTCTGGCAGGGCGAAGGCACCAGCAACAAGTTCTTCGCGGAGGTGAGCCATTGGATGCCACTTCCGGAGGCTCCTTGAAAAAAGAATGCGCGCTGACCATGGTCAACGCGCATTCGATCGTTCAATATGCCTTAGGGCTTCTTCACCTCGATCACCTCGAGGTCGAAGACCAGCGCTGCATTGGCGGGGATGCGGCCATTCCCGGCCGGACCGTAGGCGAGATCGCTCGGGATGAAGAGCTTCCACTTGCTGCCGGTGGGCATCATCTGCAGGGCCTCCACGAAACCGGGGATCCACTGGCTCACCGGCATCTCCACGGGTTCGCCGCGGTCCACCGAGCTATCGAACACCTCTCCATCCACGAAGGCGCCGTGGTAATGCACCTTCACCACGTCGGTCACCGTGGGTTTGGCACCGGTACCCATCGTCATGACCTCGTATTGCAGGCCGCTCGGGGTGGTGACCACGCCCTTGCGCTTACCGTTCTCCGCCAGGAACTCCTCGCCCGCTGCACGGTTCTTCTCGCCTTTCGCGGCCTCCTCCGCCTGCATCTTCATCTGCATCTTCATCATGAAGGAGCGCATCACCATCTCCAACGACTCCTGATCCATGAGCAGGGTGCTGTCCAGGCCATCGGCAAGGCCCGCGGCGATGAGGTCCGCATTGAGGGAATCGATCTTCCCCTTGCGCAGGTTGCCACCGATATCAGCGCCGATGGCGTAGCTCACCGAATCCATCTCCGTGTGGATGGCGGTGCTGCGGCCTTTCTGGCCCTGGGAACAAGCGACGAGCATCGTCACGGCGACGAGTGCGGAAAAGGAACGGACGATCATTGGTTCGTATTGAGGGGCGCGAAGGTAGGCCAAGCGGACAAGGCTCAGGCCCCCTGCACCTCATTCCCCAGCACGCGGACAAGGAAGCGCTGGTAGCGCGGGAAACGCGGGAGGTCGCTGTGGTGGCCCTTCTTGAAGGTGAGCATCTCGCGATGCACACCGGAAGGCACGGCGGCATAGAGCTTCAGTGCGCTCTCGTACGGTACGGTGGCATCGGAACGCCCGTGCAGGATGTAGACCGGGCAGGTCACGCGTTTGATCGCCTTGTCGTTCCGGAAGGGATAGCGCAACAGGAGGCGATATGGCAGGATGGGCAGGTAGTTGGTGGCCACGTCGTACAGGTTGGCGAAGGGCGTTTCGAGGATGAGCATGCGCGGATGGTGCTGCGCCGCAACCGGGGTCGCCAACCCACTGCCCAAGGACCGGCCGAAGACCACCACCTCCTTCTCCGGGAAGGACCGCAGCGCCTCCTCATACCAGCGTTCCGCATCCGTGACCAACGCCGCCTCGCTCAGGTCGCCCCGGCTCTTGCCATAGCCGCGCGGATCGGGCATGAGCACATCGTAGCCCATGCGAACGAAGCGCGGCGCGAACTTGCCCCAGCGGCGCACACTTCCCGTGTTCCCGTGGAAGTAGAGTACGATGCCGCGCGGATCAGCGGCCTTGAAATGCAGCGCGTGCAACCGGGCACCATCCTTCGCTTCCACGTAACGCTCCTCGAACGGCGGTGGAAAGCGGTAGCGGTAGTGCTGGCCGGTCCGGAAGCGGATGAAGATGAAACGCTCCTGGAAGATGGCATAGAAGATGCACAGCCCTGCGTAACCCAACAAGAGGATGCCCAACGTGGCCCAGAGCCAGCCCATGGGCACAAAGTTACCGGGACCGTTGGGCGCAATGCGCCATCTTTGATCGTGTACGTGCTGCGAACATCCGTCCTCCTCCTGGTCCTCGCGACCATCGGCAGCTTGCAGGCGCAAGCGGTGCGCAGGAAGCACCTACTGATGAGCGTGGGCGGTGGGATCGGTGTGCTGAACGTGTACAGCGACCGTAAGGACATCGCCGTGGAGGGCCTTGGCAGCGGGGCCTTCAATGCGGCGTTCGGATACGCGATCGCGGACCGCTGGTCACTGGGCATCCATTACGATCGGATCGGCAGCGCCTGGCACAATGGTGGCTTGGACCGCCTGCACATGACGACCTACCTGCTCAGCGTAGCCTACCGACCGTGGGTCTCGGACCGGTCCGCTTTCGAACTCCAGTTCGCCTTCGGTGCTGCGGCCGCCTCGTTGTTCCCGAACGACACGCGGCTTCCATATACGGCGACAGGTGGGGCCGCCGAGTTCGGGCTGCGCTACATCGGGATGATGAGCGGGACGATCGGGGCCTTCATCGCGCTGGACCACGCGACATCGAGCAGCGACGAGCTCGTGATCGAGGGCGGATTGGTGAACCCCGATGGGTTGAAGAGCCGCCTGCAATGGAACACACCGCGCCTCACAGCAGGCATGGTCGTCCGGTTCTGATCAGGCGATGCCGCGTTGGCGCTGGATGGTCTCGTAGGCCTCCTGCACCTTCTTGAACTTCTCCGAAGCCGCCTTCTGCACCTCCTCACCGAGCTGGGCCACCTTGTCGGGATGGAACTTCATGGCCATGCGGCGGTAGGCCTTCTTCACCTCATCATCCGTCGCGCTCGCGGGTATCTCGAGGATCTGGTAGGCCGTGGAGGGATCGGCCTTGCGGAACATGGCGCTGAGCGAGCCGAGGTCCTTCTCGTTGATGCCGAGGTCATGCGCGATGCGACGCAGGAGTTCCAGCTCCGCGCGGTCCACATGGCCATCGGCATGGGCCAGGCCGATGAGGTAGTGCAGCAATTGCAGGCGCACCGCATGGGGCATGTTGTGCCGGATCTGTGCGCACACCTGGTGCACGGGGATGTCGCGCTTGAGCACATCGCGCAGGACGATGAGCAACTGCCCGGCCTGCTGGGTGCCGAACTGCCGGACGAAGAAGCGGCGCACATTGTCCAGCTCGCTCTGGGTCACACGTCCATCGGCCTTCATCATGGCAGCGATGAGGACGACGAGGCTCATGGTGAGATCGCCGCCCATGGTATGCCCGGCATGACCGCTCGTGCGCTGCTGTTGTCCGGCGGCTTCCACCGGCGTACCCTGCATATGGTCGAGCATGGCGCCCACGGCGAAGCCCACCAAACCGCCGATCGGTCCACCCAGGGCCCAACCCAATCCACCGCCGATCCATTTGCTGAAGCTCATCTCACATCACCAGCTACCACCGGCGCCGCCGCCGCCGAAACCACCACCACCGAAGCCACCGAAGCCGCCACCACCGCCGCCGCCCCAACCACCGCCGTTCCAACGACTCCGGTGCTTGCGGTCCATCTCGCTCAACAGCCACATGGCCGTCCAGAAGTCCACGCTGTTGGTGCGGGCATAACGCCTCACCCGGCCGCGCCAGGAGAAGAAGATGGCTCCGATGAAGATGATGATGAAGACGAATACCGGCCATGGCACGTTCTTCCCCTTGCCAGGGCTTGGTTCATTGAACTCGCCTTGTGACATGGCCATGAGCGCATCGGTGGCCTTGTCGATCCCCAGGAAATAGTTGCCTGCCTTGAAGTTGGGGATCACGTACCCCTGGACCACCTGCTTCGCACGCAGATCGGGAATAGCGCCTTCCAATCCATAACCGGTCGCGATGAAGACCTTCCGTTGTCCGGGAGGACCGTTGGGCTTGATGAGGAAGACGATACCGTTGTCGAAGCCTGCCTTGCCGATACCCCACTTCTCCCCGATATCGAACGCCAGGTCCGATTCGGGCAGACCACAAAGCGTGTCCACCACGATCACGAGGATCCGATTGCTGGACTCCCTGGCGAAGCGGGTGAGCTTGGCATCGAGTTGTTGTACCTCGTGCGGATCGAGCAGCTCGGTGTACTGCCAGACGAGCTTGTCCTGTTGTGCCGTCGGTGGCTTGGGCAGCGCACAATCGAAGCGCGCCGCCTGGCCGGCCAGTGCGGCGGTGAGGAAGAGTGCGAGCGAGAGAACCCTCATCGCCTGCCGAAGCTGACCTCGTTGGGTAGTTCGTCCGTATCGTCGTGCTTCAGCGGGAAGTGGGTCCGCAACTTCTCCCCGACCATGTGAACGGCTTCGACCAGTCCATGGGCCGCACGACCGGCCGCGAGGTGCAGCTTCAAGAGCCCGAGCACATCGTTCCAGAAGTTCTCCGGCACCTTTTGGTTGATGGCCTCATCGCCGATCACGGCCAGCTTGCGGTCCGCGACGCTCAAGTAGATGAGCACACCGTTGCGATGACGCGTGCGGTGCA
>JAGQVR010000090.1 GCA_020437875.1 Flavobacteriales bacterium | reverse complement strand
GAAGATGACCACGGAATCAGCGGGTGGCGAGCAGGTGGGGTGGTTGAAGATGGAGGTGCCGCAGTAGGGAACCGAGGCGTAGACGTCCACCTCCACTCCGGGGAAGGCCACGAGCACGATCTGCTGCAGGTCCCAGTACAACTGCTCGATCTCGAACGTATCCGTGCTCAGGTATTGGCCTCCCAGGTACTGGTCCACCCAGTGCAGACCAGGGGCGAGCCCGTTCACCTGCCAGGTGGTGGCGCCATTGTCCCAGATCACATTGTCCGCAGGCCCGCATTCGAACTCGTTGAGGTAGGCCCAGCCGACCGTCTCCGGCCAAAGCGGGTGGAACTTGTAGGGGCCGCATTGCGCGGAGGCGACCACGCCAAGGAGCAACAGCGTTTCCACATGGACGAACCTGGTCAGGGCCGATGTGGTGCTCATCAGGCAGAAGACGGACTACCGAAAGCCGGTTGCCTGGGGGGCAGGCCTCCGGCTTCGCACCTACGGTGTTTCTGCGGCGGCTTGTGAGATCGCTTCGTCGGGTCTGGCTCCTTCGTTAATTGCACTTATTCAAGATGCCCTCGGCTGAATGCGGGACGAACCGGATCTATCACCAGTAAATAGTTGAAAATAGGCTCTCCCGATTCATCGATCTCGATGAACCTCTAGAATAGGATTCGGCCGCAAAGGTGTGCGCGCAGAAGGCCCTTTTACCGCAAGGTGAACGGGATCTGCACCAGCACTTTACTGCGCACGGACTTGCCGTTCTTCTGGGCTGGCTCCCAAGGTGGCATCAGCCCTACCAACCGCAGCGCCTCATCGTTCATGGACGGGGTCGCTCCCTCTGCGATGCGTGCATTGGTAAGCCTTCCATCCGCTTCCACCACCACTTCCACGAACACCTTGCCCACCTGTCCGGCCGCACGATCCTCATCCGGGTAGTTCAGGTTCTGCCTGAGGAATTGCATCCTTCCTCGTTCCCCGCCCGGGAACGAGGCCGTCACATCCACCTTGTCGGGTAGCGCATTCCCCTTGGGCTTCTCTTCTTCACTCCGTTCACTGATGGGTTGTGTTGATGCAGGTTGCTCCTCCTTGCTCTCGGGACGCCTATCGAGGAGTTCCAAGCCATGAAGCTCCTCTTTCAGCATCAACGTGTTCAGCGGCGTGCCGACCTCGACATCGTCCAAGATGAGCCTGGACCTCACCATGAACCGAAGTCCCCGCAATTCAGGCACGGCCACTTCCCCCAGGTCGCGGCCCAGCTTGCTCACCAATTCGATCCCATCATACTCTTGAAAGGGGCTCTCCAATCGGACCAGGGACGAATCACCGTTCTCGTCGGCCATCCGGAAAACGGCCACACAACGCTCATCACAGCGCACCGCCATCAGGACCCCCTCCCGGACATGTTCCACGCCACGCAGGCTGTCCAGGCGGGCTTCATCGACCAGCACCGTGGCCTGCTCCAAGCGCCGGCGTCGTTCCAGTTCCTCGGTCGGCAGGCCCACGCGGACCAGTTGCATGCCCGTTCGCGGGTCTGGCAGCCTCACCAACAGGCTGTCGGTCGAGGCATAGTTGACGTTCACCATGCGCCCCTGCCAGGAGTAGTCTAGTCCCGCCGGCCGTGCCAATTGCATGTAGGTGGTCGCGTAACTCCCCACCGCTTCAGCGCCATCGATCAACAACCGATGCTCCATGCTCAGATTCCCGTATCGATCGGTGAACACCTTCAGCTCACCGAAGGACAACGGCAAGGGACTCTCCAGATCCTGCCCCTGGACCAACGACCAGGAGTGCGATGAGTACGCCTCGAACATGCCAAAGGCGGCCTGTCGCTCTCCCGGTGTAAGGGTATGGCGCTTGGACTGTTCGTCCACCGTCCGATAGATCGGATAGGTCAGGGCGCCCAGCGAGACCGCGCCGGCCACCAGCCACATCCGTACCAAGGTGGGCGGCTTGCCCAGATGACCCGCGCGCTCCAGGAAGAGCACCAGCAGTACCACCGCCTTCAGGAACAGGAACGCGGGCCGCATGGCCCAGACACCGGCCATGAAATGGGAGAACAACTGCTCCATGTCATGGGGCGCGGACATCCGATAGAGCCAGATCAGCGCGCTCAACAGACCCACCGGGAACAACAGCGCCTGCGTCCACCGCCAGCCGCTCGTCCATGCCACGTACATCAGCAGCACGATAGCCATCATGGACCACCCCTCCTCCGGCGGGAGCAGCAGCACCAATTCCGCCAGCAGGATCAGGCCGATCGTCCGCCAACCCACCCGCACTGGCGGAAGGAGCGCTTCCGCCACCGCGCCCACTTCCAGTGCTGGCCTGTCGTTCCGCAGGGAACGCGTGTTGTTCGCGATCGCGAAGAGCACATGGATCACCTCGGCGAGGTACCGGCCCGCCACGATGATCAGGAAGCCAGCCACCGGCAGCATGTAGACATACCACTGGTTTGCGAAGTACTTGGACACGTCACCGAGCCGGAACAGGCCGAACGGGGCGTCCAATAACGCCAGGATACCCCATAAAAGGATCGGCCCCGGGGTCAGTGCGATGGCCATGCATCCGTAGGCCTCTGTGGCCGTACGCACCAGGTGGGCCACGAAGGGGGCCATCAGGAAATCATTACCGTACTCCGCCTTCCGGTCCAGGTCCTTCCTGCGCTTCCACCAGATCCCGGCACCGACAGCGGCCGTGAAGCCCAAGATCGCCGACGCGATCACGAAGGCCAGCACCCGTAGGGAACCTTGACTGCCGCTCCGGGTGCCCACCCGTTCCAGTTCACCGATCAATGCCACCAGCCCGCCACCGATTGCGAGTAACGCTGTCAATAGGATTGCCCCTCCGGCGACCACATACAGCACCTGCAGCGGGTGTCGGAAGAACGACCCGTCGTTCAAGCGGGCCAGAACGTGGTCCAGCAGGTTCGGGAGCCAGTGCTGCTCCTTGGTCGTTGGGGATGTTCCCTGGCGATCCTCAGAAGTCATCACCGGTAGGGTTCAAGGTCCACCACTTCCTCCTTTACGCGGTCATAGGCCAGCCGCCGTGTCCGCTCCGGATCGCTCCGGAACACGAAGGCCACTGACAGGTCATCGTTCAAGATGCGCTCCCAGCTGTCCTCGCTCAGGTCGAAATACGCGTTGTAGAGCTGTGGTTCCACATACATCGAGAGCAGTCGCCCAGTGATCGCAGGTGTACCGAACGCCTCGGGTCCCAGGGCCGACCGCACCAGCAGGTCCTCATGTTCCGCCCCGCAACCCGCTGAACCCCGTTCGCTCAGCGGCCGAGTGAAGAGCTCCTCCTTGAACAGCAGGCGGCCATCATGGGAAACGATCTCCAGGTAGTGCTCCATCCGGTCGTCCTCCGTCACCACCGTGATCACCCGGAACGTGTCCAATTCCATCGGTTCCGAGAAGGCATGCAAGACGGTGTAGCTGCGCTGGCCCGGCCGCGCGGGGCTTTTGGTCACCAGGCAGCGTTGCAGAAAGGCAAGCTGCACCTCCTGTTCGTCCACCAGCGAACGGGAAGCCATCCGGGCACTGTCTGTGCGCAGGCGGGCAAGAGCTTCGGCCTGGGTGTTCGCTAGGTCGGTCAGGAACTTGTTCCGATCGTACAACCCATTGATGTCATCGTTCCGCTCTTCCAGCTCCACACAGAGACTGTCCACCCGCTTCGCATAGGCCTCCATCACCATGCCCCGGTTCCCGGTGGTGATCGGCAACGGGCAGCGCTCCCCGGTACGCACCCCGGACCTGGGTATCATCGGTTGCAGCAGTGCGGGCTGGAACACGAGCGAGGGTGTAACAGGGTCAGACGAAGGCTTGCTCATTGTCCGATCAACTACAACGGAGCCGCCTTCGGCCACGGCCGGTTCCGGCTCCGGCAGATCGAGTGGTGCTTCGATCGGCACGTTCAAGGAATTGATGCAGGCCATGGCATCCAAGAAAGACTGCGCCCGTTCTGGCTCCACCTGATAACTCACCTCGCTTCCCCCAATAAGCCGGATTCGTATGCTAAGCATGTTCTCCTTCTCCAACCCCTTCCAATCCTCCAACGATAACGGTATGTGAAACCGGGACTCTCGGATCTCACCACCACGCAACTCGCGCACCGGTTCCTGCTTCTCGATACCCAGCGCTAGGATTTCTCCGCCGTCCAATCCGATGAACACGCCGTCAGGTACATTCATCTGAAAACCCTGGCCCACCAAGTCCAAATACAGCTTCGGCTTACCCCCATCGATCACCGGAGACACTTGGACCTTTGCGATGAGGTCTAGGTGCGGTGGTCCCTTCATGGTCTCAACATCTCCCCCCCACTGCACCACCTCCACACTCGACGTGAGCCGTCTCTCCCAGATAAGGACCGGCTGAGTAAAACTCAACCGATAGCCACTATTGAAAACGCGCATATACGGTTCTTCCACACAAGGCGAACCTTGTGCATTCGACTCGTCGCTCAGCACAACAAGTACCAAGGTCAAAGCCATACATACGACACCCTTGGGGAAACTCATGCCTTGCCTGGCTCAACCTCCACCCGTCGTCACAGCGGCCACTGCAACACCAACAAGTACAAGCACTGCTATCACGGCCGCCGCAGCCCCTGATTTCTTTGGCTCAGGACCTTTGCTGACTTCAGCAACTGTCGCTCGCTGTAGAACACCTGCTTCCAAGAGTGGCAAGTCGGCGGTTGTCGCTTGACGAAAGTTTTTATAGAATGCCGGATAGCCCGTTACATACCAGATCACTTTACTTCCTCCATTGGGTTTCCGCTCAAAGACAGGCTCCACCAGCACGTCCGCACCATGTTCCTTCAGGACATTGGCGATCGCTTGTTGCTTCAATGCCTCCTGATTATCGTTGACAGTTCCGCTCTCCGAACCGGTCACCTTCTCGTTTCGCACATCCATATCCACGATCACCGGGTGGTGGATCACCCCGGCTCCATATATGTCCGTGCTTTTGCTCGTCTGAACGGCCGGCTGCGGAGCAACACAGGAGACCATGACCATGAGCAGGCAGGTTCCCCAAGCCAACGGTGCCTTCTTGTATCTCATTGCTTCTAATGTGGTTTCCAAAATAGCTCGATTACGCCTTCCCTGCAAGAATGGTCCTTCCATTCCTATTCCATCGAACTGGCTTCACAGCACGCATGGTCATTCCAAAGTTCCCATCAGCTTGATCTGTGCATGCTATTGTGTTATGGGAACTCGATCACACCCGTCTTGCATGGTTCCAACCGGAAATTGGATTGACGCAGAACAGTAACGGCTTTACCCCCTTGCTTGCCACTAATGGAGTATGGATAGACACCTGGCCTCTTATCGTAGAAGCACTCCTCCTTGCCCGGAGGGACGATCAACAAAGAGGAGGCACCCGGCATTCCGACTTCGGTTGGCGGCCGGAAAGCAGGCACTGCGACTTTGACCTCATGCTCTGATATGTTCCTGAAGCAAAAGGAACCCAGATCTCCCTTGCACGGCACAACCACCTTCGGCTGTGCATCAGTGGTCCCGGCGGGCTTCAATTCTTTCCGCTCCAGCGGCGGACTGGGTGCACCCTTGCACAACCCGGAGATGATCTTGGATGGCAAGGCTTCCGCCGGCACGATGGCCAGTTGCTCGCTCGTCTGGATGTCCACGGCCTTAACACGGAGCAACAGTAAGTCACCCACCAGCCGGTAACTACCGAACACCATCACGTCCGCCTTCAACAGCTTGCCGGCCTCCCGGAACCGCTGTTCATCATCCATCATGCCTTCCAATTGCAGCCTGTGTTCCTCAGCGATCTGGGCCAAGTTGGTCCGGTCCAGCAGCTTGTACATCCTTGGCTTGGCTAGCAGTGCCGCCTCAAGATCACCAGTCAATACTTCGTCCACTTCACAACCCTGCCCGTCCATCCGCTGGAATGGGCTCACCAGCACGGTACTGGCCTCGGCGAAAGCAATGCTGCTGTTGATATTGGAGGCAAGAGAAGCCATGACATCGCCATATGACTCCTGTGCGATCAAGGACCCTGAAAGTCCGAGCAGGAATGCAACAAGAGGGTACCTGGTAATTCGCATCAGATCCGGTGCAGCTATTATTCCCTTTAATGGCCTTGGAGTAGCAACCGCTCTGACCTGACCCTGCCCCCCTGGTTCAGATATAGGATGTAAAGTCCGCCCCCGTGGTCGGACAAGTCCACCTCGACTGTAGAGCCAGGAGCGGCCTGTCTCGGCCCCCACACCGTGCGACCGACGGCATCTGTTAGAAAAATAGAGCCTTCAGTTTTGGAACTGCTTTTCAAGACCACCCGGAAGACATCATTCGAGGGATTGGGGAACACCTTGAAGTCACCATCGGCTTCGCCTGGGCTCACAATGGCCACAGTGTTATCTACAACTATCGCAAGGCATGTATCGAGCAAGCATCCACCTGCATTCAAGATCGCCACACACAACGTGTCCTCACCGATGGGTGCACCTGCCGTTGCAACTAGAACGGAGGATAGGGAGTCGGCGGTGGTCCAGTGAGTGCTTGGTAAGTTCCACTCATAGTCAACGGCATAGGGTATTGCATTGATGCTGAACACGTACGTGGAGTCTGCGAAGACCGTGTCAGGCCCCACTATCGGCCCTATTGGCCCAAACTGGGTCCCAGTGCAACTGCAATCGGCAAGGATTAGGTCCCCATCAGTACAGGCATTCTGGTCGTCGCAAGGAGTTCCCGGAATGAGTTCTACCACCATGAAGTTGGAGGAAATCTGCTGTCCACAGCTGTTGGACGCAGTAACATTGTAGGTGCCCCCTGTTGCAACATCCAGACTACCCCCCGGTGTACCGTCATTCCATTCATACTCCACACCTGGCTGAGGGTTGCTTACGACCAGCGTGGTCAATTGACCAGCGCAGATGGTCGGAGCACCAGCGATGATGGGTACGGTCGGTACCGGATCCACTACCACAGTAGTGTACGCCGTATCCTGACACTGGCCTGCACCACTTGCGACGGCATACACAGGGTAGGTCCCGGCCCCTTGGGAAGGATCGAAATAACCGATCACGGATGTAGTCATAGTACTGAACTCAAGTGAATCAAAGGCCCCATATAGGTTTACACCACCTAGGGCAGGCCCACTGGCCGTGATCGTGATGACCGTATCGGTGATGCAATGCTGTCCACCAGATGACAGGCTCGGAACAGCGCAAGGCAACAGCTCCACGAACACGCCCATGCCCACACAGGTCGCACCCGTCACATCGGTGTACTCATTGCTTACTTCTCCACCTAGTGGTCTTAATGCACAGTTGGCGCTCAAGTTTCCATTCGCGCCGAGGAACGATGGCCAGGTACCCCCAGACGGTGTGGCAGAGAACTGAATGTCTTCATCGATGCAGAACAGGGTCCCCGATAGTTGGGGCGTGATGGTGGGCCCGAAAATGACTGATATCGGCTCTTGCACGGACGTAGGGCAGCCGTTGCTGTCCAATGCGGTATAGGTAAGTGGGTATGCTCCAGGCGGCATCATGCTGGCGTCGAACACATTACCCGCAACTGCAGGGCCGTCCCACGCACCTCCGCTCGGAGCACCATCAGGGAGCACGTACTGCCCTCCGAACATACAGAGTGTATCAAGCGGTGGAACCGAAGCAATTGCCGCGTTCATTGGGAGTTGATTGGCATACCATACCAGAGAATCTGACCGACCAACGATGAGGTCTTCGCTTCCATCACCATTCAGGTCGGCCGTACGCATCCAGTCCCAACGGTTCAACCCACTGATGGCGGTAGGTGGGGTAAAGGCGTTCATCGAGGAATCGTAGCTCGACATCAGAACGTTCAAACTATCGCCTGTCGGGGTCCAAAGCATGTCAACGCCTGGTCCGCAACCCAAGTCAGTGCACCAGCCGGACCCCCATTCGGGCCACTCAGCTAAAGCATGTACCTGAAAAGATGGCCAAGCCGCACCATCCGCGGTCAGGTTTTCCAGCCATTTGCTTTCGTGGGTCGCATCCACCACATCCAGATCACCGTCACCATCAACATCAAGCAACTGCATCGTCTGCGAGTTCAGCCACATGAAACTCACGCCAGGAATGAGGTCGCTCTGCCACTGCGTTCCATCCCCGGCTAGGTTGTTGCCGACCTCTACGAAGCCGCTCCAATTGATGGTGACAAAGTCCGGATCCGAGTCCAGATCCATGTCGCCTACGAGAACAACAGGGCTGGAGGGGCCACCGACCGTGGCAAGGGAATCCTTGACGGTAAAGGCACCAGCATTATTCACGTACCACACCGTCCGCGCGGGCCCGCTATGGATGACCTCAGGAAGGGGACTACCTGCGATATCAGAACAGATCAGCGTGCCACCTACAGCAGCAAGAGCACCAATGACCTCTGCCGGCCCGAACGTGCCAGTACCATCATTGACCCGCCACTTCAGCACCTGGTCCTGTTCATCATGATAGACAACATCATTCGACCCATCACCATTCATATCCGCCACCACGAAATTGCCCAACACCATATTGGACTCAAGCGTGTCCGGCACCCAGGAAGTCCCAATTCCATCGAGGTTCTCGAACCAGATCAGGCCATTGCTCGCGGCTCCAGCGACCATGAGGTCCAGATCCCCGTCCCCATCAAGATCAGCAGCCATGGCCGGGTGATCCACGGAAGTGCCGGTACCTACTATAAACTCAGGTCCGAACTGAGCATCACTGGTGAAGATGAATGATGCTCCGAACAACACAAGAATGGCAGGCCTATTCATACTGTAATGTATTCAAGATCCCTGTTCATGGGCCTTTGTCCGGCTCCTTGCAACTGGGCTCTCACCTCATTCCCGCAGTTCTGTCCACGCCAAAGTCGAACACCTTCTGCTGGCTGCCTGGGTAAGGGGCAGCGCCACTGAACACAAAGCAGTACTCACCGGGAGGCAGCACCGTCGGGGTCACCTTGAAGATGCCCGGCGCCAACTGCTCGATTTCGAAGTCGCGCGTCAGCTCCTCCTCGATCCCCATCTCGGTCGAGTAGCCACTGGACGACCCGGTCTCCAGTTCCCGCACGTCCTTCTTGACCTCCAGCTCCGCCAAGAGGAATTCATTCGGGCTCGTCGCCTGCTGAAATCCCCAGGCAAAGCCATCGCCGAATGAGGCTTGCTGCGAATTGAAGTAGAAGTAGAACGCCGGCACCTCCTGGAACTGGAGCCGGGCATCCGTGCCATTGATGCGGGACACGAACTTCATCTTGGAGATGCCATAGGACATCGCCGCCCCGATCCGGTTGCGGTCCTTCGTCTGGCTGATCACCGTCGGCAGCAGTTCCACCAGGTCCCCGTTGCCATCCCGGTAGTAGATGCCAGGGCGGTGTGGACTGAGCGGGTCGTTCAGGTCCACGACCTTCTTCGAGTCATCGCTCGCCGCCTTCATCATGGCTGCCATCACCTGGTCGGATACGCCATCCTGTTTCAGCGCGACCAGCATGTTGGTTGACATGTCGAAGTCGTTGCTGGAGCCTTCGATCTTCGCCAGGATCAGGTCATCGCTCATACCCAGCTTCACCAGCTGAACGATGTCCGAGTTGGTCAGGATCTCCTGGGCGCATGAGGAGGCAGACCACCCCAGGCAGAGTAGCAGAATAAGTAAGGCTGTCTTTCTCATCGTAGTGGTCTTTTCGTTCAGGTCAATGTTGTACCACGAAGTGCGCCTGCAACGCACGGTCCGCTCCGGCCAGCTGTACGTGGTACACCCCGCTGCTCAAGCCTGAAACATCAGCTGTCAGGATCGTTCCTGCCCAGTTGGTGGGAAGCTGGACCATCCGGCCTAGGCCATCCAAGAAGGTCACATATTCGCCGGACCGAAGCCCGCCCTGTACCACCATCTGTAGCGTGCCGTGTACCGGATTCGGGTATAACGTGAACCGCTGTGCTCCGCGCAACCCTTCATTCGATCCGGTAACGATGTCAACCGTGAAGCATAGTTCATCACTATTGCATCCAGTTACCGTGTCATTACCGGTCACACATACCTCAGTACCAGGGAGGACGAAGGTTCCGGCAAGCAGAAGGGCAGAACCATCCATCTGGTCGGGGTCGTTGTCCCAGCCGAAATAGGTTGGATCGAATGTCCAGCTGTAGGTGTCCGCACCAGAGACGATCAACTGAAGCGGACTTTGAGCCTCCACGATCGTGTCCAAGGAAAAGGTCGTTACTACCACCGGTGCTACATCTACTTGCACATCCACCACCGCAGAGGCCGAACCACAAGGCGCCGTCCCAATAACGGTGTACGTGTAGGTGCCTGCCGCATTGACACCCGGATCAAAATCACCCGTGTGTGTGCCGCCACCCGGTGCGGTCCAGGTACCGTTGGTATCTGGAGCACCTCCCAACTCGAGAAGCAGTGGCACGGGATCGCCATTGTCACATACAGTGATCGCCGCATCCAGCCCGGCATCGGGTGCGGGCGTCTCCGTCACCACCACCTCTGCTGTGGCGTCCGGGCAGGAAGTCGTCCCACCTACCGTGTAGGTGTAGACTCCACCGTCATCCACACCTGGATCATA
>JAGQVR010000089.1 GCA_020437875.1 Flavobacteriales bacterium | reverse complement strand
GTTCTCGAGGTGGCGTTGGATCACGGCCTTGTTCGGCTCAATGCCTTCAGCGCACTTCTCCGTGAAGCTCACGCAGGCATCGCCCAAAAGGCGACCGCTCAATAGCACATTCGCCGCGATCAGGGGCTTGAAGACGTTCAGCTCGAAATGTCCCTGCATGCCGCCGATACTCACCGCCACATCGTTCCCGATCACCTGGGCGCACACCATCGTCAACGCCTCGGGTTGGGTGGGGTTCACCTTGCCGGGCATGATCGAGGAACCGGGTTCGTTATCGGGGATGATGAGTTCGCCGATGCCGCTGCGAGGTCCGCTGCTGAGTATGCGGATGTCGTTGCCGATCTTGGTCAGTGACACCGCCAGTCGCTTGTACGCACCGCTTAGTTCAACCATGGCGTCGTGCGCGGCCAGTGATTCGAACTTGTTCGGCGCGGTAACGAAGGGGAGGCCGGTCAGTTCCGCGATCTTCTTCGCCACCAGCACGGCATAACCCTTGGGCGCATTGAGTCCGGTGCCGACGGCCGTTCCTCCAAGCGCCAGTTCGCGCACCATCTGAAGGGCGCTGTCCACAGCGCGAAGGCCGTTGTCGAGCTGTTGCACGTACCCACTGAACTCCTGGCCCAAGGTGAGCGGCGTGGCATCCATGAAGTGTGTGCGACCCGTCTTGACGATGTTGACGAAGGCCTTCGCCTTGACATCGAGCGTATCGCGCAGCCTCTTCACCCCCGGAATGGTCACCTCCACCGCCTGGGTGTAGGCCGCGATGTGCATCGCCGTCGGATAGGTGTCGTTGCTGCTCTGGCTCTTGTTGACGTCGTCGTTCGGGTTGAGGACCTTCTGTTCATCGGTGAGCTTGCCACCTTGCAGCACGTGCCCGCGGTAGGCGATCACCTCATTGAGGTTCATATTGCTCTGCGTGCCGCTGCCGGTCTGCCAGATCACGAGCGGGAACTGGTCGTCCAATTCGCCTTCCAGGATCTCGTCGCACACCTTGCCGATCAGGTCGCTCTTCTCCTTCGGCAACTTGCCGAGCTCCACGTTGGTCAGGGCGGCGGCCTTCTTCAGGTAGGCGAAAGCGCGGATGATCTCGATGGGCATGCTCGCGGGCGGCCCGATCCTGAAGTTGTTGCGGCTGCGCTCGGTCTGTGCGCCCCAGTACTTTTCAGCGGGCACTTTCACCTCGCCCATGGTGTCTTTCTCGATGCGGTAGTCCATCCCCATTATTGTTCAATTGTGTTGCCACCCATCGCCATCAGGATCCGGGCGACACATGTGTCGCCCCTACACCTTCTGGCTCTGCCCCTGCTGCATCAGGTAGGCCTTCAGGAACTCGTCGATGTATCCATCCAGCACATCATCCACGCTGCTGGTCTCGTGTTCGGTGCGCACGTCCTTCACCAGCTTGTACGGCTGCAGCACGTAGTTGCGGATCTGGCTGCCCCATTCGATCTTCTTCTTCCCCGCCTCGATCTCGCTGCGTTTGCTGCGGCGACGCTCCAGTTCCGCCTCGTACAACTGGCTCTTCAGCAATTGGAGGGCCTTGGTCTTGTTGTCCAGCTGGCTGCGGGTCTCCGTGTTCTCGATGATGATCCCCGTCGGCGCGTGCCGCAGGCGCACACCGGTCTCCACCTTGTTCACGTTCTGGCCACCGGCACCGCCGCTGCGGAAGGTGTCCCAGGTGATGTCCGCCGGATTGATCTCGATGTCGATGCTCTCGTCCACGAGCGGGAACACATACACGCTGACGAAGCTCGTGTGGCGTCGCGCGTTGCTGTCGAAGGGGCTGATGCGCACCAGGCGATGCACCCCGTTCTCACCCTTCAACATCCCGAAGGCGAACTCCCCGTCCACCTCCATGGTGGCCTGCTTGATGCCGGCACCTTCACCGTCCTGGTAATCGAGGGTGCGGGTCTCGTAACCGTTCTTCTTGGCCCACATCTGGTACATGCGCAACAGCATGCCGGCCCAGTCGCAGCTCTCGGTGCCGCCCGCGCCGGCGGTGATCTGCACCACGGCGCTCAGGGGGTCCTCCTCGGCGCTGAGCATGTTCTTGAACTCGAGTTCCTCCAGCGCTTCGGAGGCCTTCTTGAACTGGGCGTCCACCTCCTCCTCCGTCACCTCCTTCGCCTTCCAGAAGTCGAAGATCACACCCAGGTCGTCCATCTCACGCTTCACCGCCTCGTACAGGCCCACCCAGCGCTTGAGCTCACGGATGCGGTGCATCACTTGCTGGGCCTTCTTCTGGTCGTTCCAGAACTCGGGGTCGAGGGTGTACTTCTCCTCCTCCTGGATCCGCCCGCGCTTCTCCTCGATGTCCAGGTAGCCTTTCAGGGCTTCCAGGCGTTCGTTGAGCTCGTCGATTTTCTCGATGGTGATCATGCGCGGGGACCTGTCGTTGGGGCCGCAAAAGTAGGTGTCGGGGCTGGAAGGCGA
The DNA here is from genome assembly GCA_020437875.1 of Flavobacteriales bacterium. Taxonomy (GTDB): domain Bacteria; phylum Bacteroidota; class Bacteroidia; order Flavobacteriales_F; family PHOS-HE28; genus PHOS-HE28. Next base: position 8,133 of record JAGQVR010000089.1, on the reverse strand, counting down.
CACCGCCACGGCGCAACGACCTAGAGGCTGCTCAGCGCCTGCTCGACCTCCGCGACCGGGAAGCCCTTACGAAGGAAGTACGCCATCACCTTCTGCCGCTTCCTGAATGTGTTCGGTTCCTTTTCCTTCCCCCAGCGCTTCGCGACCAGTTTCTGCAGGAGGTCTGTCTGCTCCTCCCTATCGATGGCCCTCAGTGCCGCCCGGATGCATGGATCGCTCACCCGCTTCTGCTTCAGCGCCGCCTCGATCTTCCGTGGACCCCAGCCCTTCTGTCGCGACTTGCTCACGGCGAAATGCTCCGCGAAGCGCCCTTCGTTCAAATAGCCTTCGCCGATGAGCTGGCTGATGATGGGCTCGATCTCCCTGGCCGGCACTTCCCAGGCATAGAGCTTGTCGCGCACCTCCTGCTGGCAACGCTCCTGGCGTGCACAGTAGTTGCGGGCTTTGGGGAGCGCGGCGACTGTAGTCTGTTTCGTTATCCTAGGCATCGGACTGGCAGGGCAAGATCACCGTTGTCCGACCTCTGTTGCTTGATCAGCACTTGGTTTGAAAGTGAGAGTATCAGCTCCCCAACCTGTGCTGGGAGAGGTAACAACGAGCTTTTCCCTCGTGAGTGCAATGATCCGATACCCCCACAACCGATTCTGTCCTGCCAAGATCCAGAGGCTATCATCCACCACGCGGAAGCTCATTTCAGTGATCTTGAGATCATCGTAGTCAACCGGGCTTCTTTCGATCGAGCCTTGATGGTATTCAAGAAATGCACCATCTGAAGCAAATGCCCAGTTATGACCAACCTCGGCATCCCAGTACTTCACCCGACTGCCGGAGAGGTGGAATACGGATGTTCCCTTGACTACCGAGCAGCCCACATCCGTGATCGCAACAAATACGCTCACGAGCACAAACCACAAGAAACCGTGGATCGGGTACCTCATCTGTTGGAACATTCCACTCCGCTATCGAAGCTAAAGAGGTGAACGTTCCCCTCAAAACACGTGGCAAAAGCTCGAGACTGTCCTGACTTGGACGGCCCTACAACGGCACCTCGTTCCCCGTGCTGTCCTGCACGGTGAAGTCGAGGTATTGGTGCGAGCCTTCGCCTTTCACCTTCACCCACTTCTTCCAGCGCCACCACCACTTGTGCTGGATGCTGGGGAAGCCCTTGGTGAAGTAAGCTGCGAGGAAGGGATGCACGCTCAGGGTGAGTCCGGTCATCTGCTTCTCGCCATGCAGGTAGTTGAGCGCGTTCTCGATCTCGTCCACGATGAGGACAGGAGCGTTCACCTCGCCGGTGCCACCGCAGGTGGGACAGCTCTCGCTGGTGTCGATCTCCGTCTCCGGACGGACACGCTGACGTGTCAGTTCGATGACACCGAAGCGCGATGGCGGTAGCACGTTGTGCTTCGCCTTGTCGTCCTCCATGGCGTCCTTCAGCGCCTTGTGCAGCGTGCGGCGGTTCTCCGGTTCGTAGAGGTCGATGAAGTCGATGGCGACGATCCCACCCATGTCGCGCAGACGCAGCAACCGGGCGATCTCCTTCGCCGCCTCCACGTTGATGTCCAGCGCGTTCTTCTCCTGGGCCTGGTTGCCACCCTTGCGGCTGCCACTGTTCACGTCGATCACGTGCATGGCCTCCGTCTTCTCGATGATCAGGTAAGCGCCGCTGGTGAGCATCACCTGCTTGCCGAAGGCCTGCTTGATCTGCTTGTTGACCCCGAAGTTGTCGAAGATGTCAAGCTTGTTCTTGTAGTGCTTGACGATCCCCTTCTTCTCCGGGGCGATCTTCTCCAGCGTCTGTGTGATCTCCTCGGCCAGGAGCTCGTCATCCACGTGGATGCTCGTGAAGTCCTTGTTCAGCACGTCGCGGAGCACAGCGCTGGTGCGGTCCAGTTCGCCGAGCACCTTCTTCGGCGCCTGGGCGTTGCGCAGGTTCCGGAACATGGTGTCCCAGCGCTGCAGCAGCGTCTTCAGGTCGGTCTCCAGGTCCTCGGTGCGCTTGCCCTCGGCGTTGGTGCGGATGATCACCCCGAAGTTCTTCGGCTTGATGGCGATCATGAGTTCCTTCAAGCGCTTGCGCTCGACCTCGTCGGTGATGCGCGAGGAGATGCTCGTCTTGTTGATGAAGGGCACCAGCACCATGTAGCGCCCGGCCAGGGTGACCTCGGCGGTGAGGCGTGGCCCCTTGGTACTGATCGGCTCCTTGGCGATCTGCACCAGGATGCTTTGGCTGGCGCTGATCACCTCGCCCAATTTGCCCTCCTTCGGGATGTCCTGATCGAGTTTCCAGTCCTCGAGCAGGCTCGTGTTCACCGTACCGCTGACGGCGCCTTTGGTGAACTTGTAGGAATTGCGGTATTGCGGACCGAGGTCGAAGTAGTGCAGGAAGGCGTCCTTCTCATGCCCCACATCCACGAAGGCGGCGTTGAGGCCGGGGGCCACCTTGCGCACCTTGGCCAGGTACACGTCGCCCACGGCGAAGCCACGGTCGGTCTTCTCGCGGTGCAGTTCGGCCAGCACCTTGTCCTTCATCAGGGCAAGAGCCACCTCCCCGTCAGCGGAACGGATGATGAGATCGATGTTCACTACGGAACCATGGTATAGATGGAGACGGGGCGGCGCGAGGCCACCCTGTGAACAAGCGTGCGGGCCGGGAACGGATCGTTCCCTGGCCCACGCCGTTCCACACGTCGAAGGACCTTACCGGTTCTTCTTCTTGTGACGGTTCTTCCGCAGGCGCTTCTTGCGCTTGTGGGTGGCCATCTTATGACGTTTCCGCTTCTTTCCGCAGGGCATGGTGCTCCTTATTTAACGTTCTCCAATTCTAACAGGAAGCGGTCCACCCCATTGATGATGGCCGTATCCTGCGTCAGTGTTCTGTACTTCTTCAAGCTCGCGATCGCCTGGGCATTGCTGTCCAGCGTCGCGTAGGTGCGCCCCAGGTAGAACCAGGCATCGGGGAAATTCACCGAGTCCAGTTCCAGTACCTTCTGGAAGCGGGTGAGGGCCTTGTCATACTGGCCGCTCTGGATCGAGAAGAGCCCGAGGTGCCAATGTGCCTCCACATTGTCCGGGTCCTCTGCCAGGATCTCGCGCAGCATCATGATGCCACGCATGGGGTCCTGGCCGTTGACCAGGGCGATCGCCTCCTGGGTCTTCGCCTGGCCGGGATCCATGGTCCGGACCTTCGCCGCTTCCTTCCCGGCAGGTGTCCGGGGCGCCATCAACAAAAGAACGATCACCACCAACGCGCCCAGAAGGGCCAGCAACTGGGGCTTTTTCAAGCCCATCACTGCTGCCCGCCGGCGGCGGGACGGTTCTTCACCTTGTCGACGAAGGTGTCGGCAGGCTTGAACGCCGGCACATCGTGCGCCGGAATGATGATGGTGGTGTTCTGGGCCAGGATCCTTCCGGTCTTCTGTGCCCTGCGTTTCACCACGAAGCTCCCGAAACCGCGGAGGTGTACGTTCTCTCCCTTCTCCAGGCTGTTCTTCACTTCCTCCATGAATGCCTCCACGGTGGTCAATACCACCTGGCGTTCAACGCCTGTGCGTTTGGAGATGATGCTGACCAACTCTGCCTTCGTCATACCCTCTTCGGTTTGGGGCGGCAAAGATAGCCGTTGGAACGGATCACGCAACCGATCTTTGGCCCTGTATGTCAACAACTTGGTTCAGCAGGGTGGTGCTGCCCTGGTACCGGGAGCACAAGCGGCCCCTGCCGTGGCGCGCCAGCCGGGACCCCTACCGCATCTGGCTGAGCGAGGTGATCCTGCAGCAGACCCGCGTAGACCAGGGCACCGCCTACTGGCACCGCTTCGTTGAGCGCTACCCCCGGGTGCGGGACCTGGCAGGGGCCAGCGAGGACGAGGTGCTCCGCCTGTGGCAGGGCCTGGGCTACTACAGCCGGGCCCGCAACCTCCGGATGGCCGCCCAGCAGGTGGTGGACAGGCACAAGGGCCGCTTCCCGGCCGACCATGCCGCACTGCTGGCCCTGAAGGGGGTGGGTGACTACACCGCAGCGGCCATCGGCTCCATGGCCTTCGGGCTGGCGGAACCCGTGGTGGACGGCAACGTGTACCGGGTGCTGGCACGGGTCTTCGGCATCGCCACGCCCATCGATTCCACCGCCGGGCGGAGGGAGTTCCGGGCGCTGGCGGCCTCGCTCCTACCCAAGGACGAGCCGGGCGAGCACAACCAGGCCGTGATGGAGCTGGGCGCGTTGGTCTGCACCCCCAAGCCGGCCTGCGCGGAATGCCCGCTGCGGAACCGGTGCATCGCCCGCCGTACCGACCGGATCGGCCTGTTGCCGGTGAAGGTCGGTAAGACCAAGGTCCGCGAGCGTTACTTCAACTTCCTCCACATTCGGGTCCCGGGCGGCATCTACCTGCAAAAGCGAACCGGCAAGGACATCTGGCAGGGGTTGTACCAGCTCCCCTTGCTGGAAAGTGACAAGCCGTTAAGCAGGAAGGGCTTGCAGACGATGATCTCAGCTCAGTTGGGCAAGGGATGGACGATCGTGGCGGTGCATGGCCCGGTGAAGCACATCCTCAGCCACCAAGTGATCCAAGGGCTGTTCTGGGAGTTGGTGCCGCCACCGCGCTTCAAAGCTCCGTCCGATTGGACCTTGGCGAAGCAGAAGGAGGTGGAACGCTATGCCCTGCCACGCTTGGTGGAGCGCCATTTGTTCCCGGGACGGGGGTGAGGCATGCCTTATCTTCGTAGCCCTACCCTATCGATACCATGGCCGGAGTGAACAAAGTGATCCTGATCGGCAACCTGGGTGCCGACCCTGAGATCCGTCATCTACAGAACGGTGCCAGCGTGGCCAATTTCCGCCTGGCGACGAGCGAGACCTACAAGGACCGCACGACCGGCGAGCGCCGCGAGCAGACCGAGTGGCACAATGTGGTGGCCTGGCGCGGCCTGGCCGAGATCACCGAGAAGTACCTGCGCAAGGGCAGCAAGGTGTATGTGGAAGGCAAGTTGCGCACCCGCCAATGGCAGGACAAGGACAACAACACGCGTTACACCACCGAGATCGTGGCCGATGAGATGACCATGCTCGACCGCGCCAGCGGCGAAAGTGGTGGTGCCCCGCGCGCATCGACCCCGGCCCAACAGCAGGCTGCTTCAAGCCCCGTCGCCAGTCCGGCGAACGATGAGATGGACGACCTGCCCTTCTAAGTGGAGCCTCCCCCGTCCCTCTCCCTGCTTACCACCTTCGCGCTACAGCCAAGCACGATCCTGGCATTGAGCGTCATCGGCGCGATGCTGGTGATATCCGCGGCCATGTCGGCCAGCGAGGTCTCCCTCTTCGCGCTCTCGCCCACGCAGCTCCGCGACCTGAAGGAACGCGGCGGCACCAGCGGTCAGCGTGTGCTGGACCTCCTGGCGAAACCACGACGGCTGCTGGCCACGATCCTGATCACGAGCAACCTGATGAACATGGGGACCGTGATCCTGAGCACGGTGGTGGTGCGCGACCTGGTAACGCCGAGCGGACTCTCGGGTTTCGCGCTCGTTGGGGTGCAGGTGCTCACGATCGCCTTCCTCATCGTGCTGATCGGCGAAGTGCTGCCCAAGGTGTACGCCACGGCCGACCCGGTGCGCGTGGCGCGCAACATGAGCGGTCCGTTGCTCACACTGCGCTGGGTCTTCCGCCCCTTGAGCGAGGCACTGGTCCGCAGCACCACCTTCATCGAGAAACGCTTCCAGAAGCGGAGCACCCAGAACATCTCCGTGGACACCCTGGGCCATGCGCTGGACCTGACGAAGGATGCGAGCACCACGGCCGAGGAACAACGCATCCTGCGCGGCATCGTGAAGTTCGGTGACATCGAGGTGCGGCAGGTGATGCGGCCGCGCACCGAGATGGTGACCTTCGACAAGGGCATCAGCTTCGAGGAATTGTTGGTGGCGATCGTGGACTCCGGCTTCTCGCGCGTGCCCATCACCGACGGCACACCGGACAAGGTGATCGGCGTGCTTTACATCAAGGACGTGCTGCCGCACCTGCGGAAGACCGGCTTCGACTGGCACACGCTGCTGCGCGCGGCCTACTTCGTACCCGAGAGCAAGAAGCTGGACGATCTGCTGAAGGAGTTCCAGTACGAGAAGACCCACCTCGCGGTGGTGGTGGACGAGTACGGCGGTGTGAGCGGCATCATCACGATGGAGGATGTGATCGAGGAGATCGTGGGTGACATCACCGACGAGTACGACGACGAGAACCTCTTCTACAGCAAGCTCGACGATCACACCTGGATCTTCGAGGGCCGCACGGCACTTACCGATCTTTACCGCGTGATGGGTATCGACGGCAAGCTCTTCGAGGAGAACAAGGGTGACAGCGGCACGTTGGGCGGCTTCATCCTGGAGCTGACCGGGCGTATCCCGAAGAAGGGCGAGCGGGTGGACCTGCACGACCTCACCTTCGTGGTGGAAGCATCGGACAACAAGCGCATCCGGCGCGTGAAAGTGATCCAACACGATGAAGCGGCCAGCTGAGCTCCTCATCGCCTTCTTCGCACTGCTGGTCGGCTGCACGCCCGATCCGGTGCCGAAGCCGCGCGGCTACTTCCGCATCGACCTGCCCGAACAGGCTTACAAGGCGTGGACGGACAGCAGCACCTTCGAAGCCGAGATACCGACCTATGCACACGTAGGAGTCCGCGAGGCGAAGGACGATGCGCGCTGGTTCGACATCCGTTTCAAGGGACAGCGGGCGACGGCCCACCTCACCTGGTCGCCGGTCAACAACGACCTGCAGGACCTGATCGAGGACGCGCACACCTTCAAGAGCACGCACCAGGCGAAGGCTGCGCGCATCCGCGGTGAGCGCACGCTGAACGATAGTGCGCGGGTCTTCGGCTCGGTGTTCGATATCGAAGGTGATGTGGCGAGTCCCTTCGTCTTCTATGTCACCGATAGCACGAACAACTTCCTATACGGCTCGCTCTACTTCGACAACCGGCCGAACGCCGATTCCCTGGCCCCCGTGACGGAACGACTGCGCGCCGATCTGCGCCACATGCTGGCTACGCTGCGCTGGCGCTGAAGCGGCGACCCGTGCGATGGATCGCCTTCAGGAGGAAGGCGAGCAGGATCAAGGCCCCTTGCTGGTGAAGCACCCCCGCCCACAGGTCCACCTGGGTGAGCACGGTGACCACACCAAGCACGAACTGAAGAGCCACCACCAGGAGCAACGGGAACCAGACGATCTCCATCGATGCCTCGCGCCGGAAGCGCAGGGCGAACACGATGATGCCCAGCGCCACGAGGTAGGCCAGGTTGCGGTGCACGAACTGCACGCCATCGCGGTGATCGGACAGGTCGGTGACGAGGTCGCCGAAGGCACGTACGTTCTCCGGCATGAACTCGCCGTTCATCAGCGGCCAGGTGTTGTAGATGCGGCCCGCATCGAGACCCGCGGTGAAGGCGCCCCAGATGATCTGCAGCGCCAGCAGCCCGAGCAGGACCCTGGCCCATCGCCCCTCCCCGGATCCGTTGGAACCGAAGGCGGCGCGACCGTCGCGGATATCGAAGACCGTCCAGAGCACGAGGGCGAAGACGGTGAAGGCGGCGATGAGGTGGATGGCGAGGCGGTAGTGGCTCACATCGGGGTTCTTCTCGAGGCCACTGGCCACCATGAACCAGCCGAGCGCGCCCACCAGTCCACCGCCGATGAGGATGGACCAGCAGCGCTTGAGCAGCCAGCCCTTCAGCAGGCCCTTGCGCCAGAACAGGAAGAAGGGAATGGCGAAGACGAGACCCATCAGACGTCCCCAGTTCCGGTGCAGGTATTCCCAGAAGAAGATGTGCTTGAACCCGTCGAGGTCCATGTGCTGGTTCTTCAGGGTGTACTCCGGGATGGCCTTGTACTGGTCGAAGGCGTGGTTCCAATCGGCCTCGTTCAGTGGCGGGATGGCGCCCATGATCGGATCCCATACCGTGATGCTGAGCCCGCTGCCCGTCAACCGTGTCACGCCGCCTATCACCACCATGCAGGCGATCATCACGCAGCCGGTGATCAGCCAGGCGACGACAGGCCGCAATCTCCTCCGCTCGAAATGATCCATCAGGAGCGCGAAACTACCGACCGCCGGGAAAAGCGGGTCAGAGGCGCAGCACG
>JAGQVR010000008.1:5654-26527 GCA_020437875.1 Flavobacteriales bacterium | reverse complement strand
TGGTGCGTTCAGGTAGGCGATGGAGCCATCGCAGATCGTATTGTTCCCGGTGATGTTGATCGGGCCCTGGATGCCGGGGTTCACCGTGATCACGAAGCTGGTGTCGTAGGTGCAACCGAAGTTGTCGGTGACCGAGAACACGTAGTCATACTCGCCAACGCCAACCGGGGTGGCCACACCCTGCAGCGGGTTCTGCGGATCGAGCGCCACACCATTGCCCTGCCAGCTGGCAGAGTCGGCCGTGCTAATACCCAGGACCGGGGTGAATGATGTGAGCTCTGGGAAGAGGGATCCGTCGAAGTTCAGACCCCAGTTGCACAGGAAACCATTGTCGATCGCCCATAGGTCCGTGATGGTGAAGGTCCAGGTGCCGTTGAGCTGGCAGCCGACCAGGACATCCATGGGATTCACGCTCTCATAGGTGCCGGAGGCCAGTGGTGACCCGTTCCCGGAATTGTCCACCCAGGTACCATTGGTCGCCGTCGGGCTCCAGCAGTAGTTCCAGCACACGCCCTGCACATCCGGCTGGCTCTCATCATCCACCGCTTCGCCAAGGAAGGTGCCACCACCGCCCTGTTGGTGCATGGTCACGGTCTGGCCCGATGGGCAGGTCAACTGGACGACCAGGTCACCCATGAACGAGTGCTCCATGTCCACGCACACGGACAACAGGTCATCGATGTTCTCCAAGGTCTGGCCCGGGGCGAAGGTGCTGAACGTGATCGTGGAGGTGAACGGAACACCCTGATCATCGGGGAGGAAGATGCCGTCACCAAGGTTGGAGCCGGGCAGGTCAGACCAGGTCACCGCTTCCACGTCCACGGTCAACGGGACCTGTTCGCCCTCGCAGATGGTCGTGTTCGGTGTGATGTTCGAGAAATTGGGGGTGGTGCTCACCCAGATCGCGAGGTCGGTGCGGTTCGTGTTCACGCAATCATTGTCATCGGTCACGTACAACTGCACCACGTACTCACCGGGTTCATCGAAGCTATGGGTCACGACGGGCCCGGAGTTATCGGTCTCACCGTTGTCAAAGTCCCAGTTGTACTCCACGATGTTGAAGGGGGATGCCGCTACGGATGCGTTACCGTCGAAGGTGACGGGTTCGCCCTGACATACGTATAAAGGAGTGGCAGCACCGACCGTGGCCGAGGCTGTTGGGGGTTCACATGGAGCGAAGCAGCTGATCGCGGCAGCGAATACACCCGTGCCCGTGGCGTTGCTCGTGAACACCAGGGTGAGACAACCACCACCATTGACGGTGTTCTGCACGTTCTCGAAGCTGGCCGAGGTGATGTTTGGAGGGTTGTTCCCATCGTAGATCCCGAGCAGGGGTGGGTCGGGGTTCACGCCATCGAGCAGACCATCGTATATGGCCAGTTGATCGATCGGCAGCGCGCCGGCCGTGGACAGGTTGAAGGTGAGCCATTGCAATGAAATGCCCGGTCCGCCGGATCCGTCCGGGCAGATGTACATGGTGTAGTTCTCATTGTCACCGTATCCCGAAGCTCCCTCTCCGCCGGAATCAAGCAGGGCGCCGGTGCAGGCGGCCACATAGCCATCGGCGATGGTGTAGAACTGCGCTTGGGCGGTTTGGATGGCAAGTACGGCGATGACCGCCATTGCAAGGGTCCTCATGGTCGTCAAAAAATGTTCTTGGATCCGGCGTCCGGCCGGTATTCCATTCTCGTTCCGAAGGGCGTCAAACATACGGGTTATGGTCTGTTCTGGAGAGGGTCAATTGATGCGGTTGCGGTTGAGCCACACGACCTTGCCCTCGGTCGTCGTGCGGCCATCGTTCGTTCTGGCCTCCACGGCCACCATGTACATGCCGTCCTCACACCCATCCCCGGTCCAAGGTTCGGCACTGTTCGTGGTGAAGACCAAGGCGTTGCTCTTCATGGAATACACCCGGAGGAGAATGGCGCTGAAGCCTTCACCATCAACGGTGTAGGTGTCGTTGATGCCATCCCCATTGGGGGTGAAGGTGTTGGGCATGAACAGCTTGGGCATAGGGCTGGCCTCGGCCGTTCCGGTCGTGGCCATCGTTACGGTGCCTGGCTCAGGGCGGGTCGGAGGGGGCTCGGGGGTGGAGGAACCGGCCAGACCGGGTTCCGGGCTGGCCGTGATGGGCTGCTGCCGTACCTGCTCCTCCAGGTCGGTGATGATGGCGGAAACGACCGTGGTGCCACTTTCGGGCGTACGATCCCCTGCGGGGAGGGCCGTATCACGGACCAGGTCCGGTGTTCCGGAATGGATCTCGACCGTCGGGGGGGTGCTGCGCACCGGATTGTTGCTCCGCGCGATCCCCTTCGGTGCTCCGGTCGCCGAGGTCTTGGGCCTTGCCGGTCCGGACTTTGGATCCTCGGTCAGGGGTTCAATGGTGGTGGTTCCGGGGTCGATCGGTACTTCAACGGGTCGGATGGTCTCTTGAGCGGGATCCACGCGCTCTGCGACGGGCTGGGGCAGTTGCTCCGATCCACCATTGAATACGACGGCTGCTGTGATGGCCACGGCGGCCACCCCGGCAGTGATCAAGGCCCAAGTACCCATTGATGTCCCTGCGGCAACCGGATGGCCGAGTTGGCTGCTGATCCCGCTCCAGACTGCGGGGTCCACGCTCATTTCGTGCCCGTGGAAGCGGTCCTTGAACAGCTCGTTCACGCCATCCGCGGGGGTCGGGGCCGCCATCTGTTGTTCGATGCCTGTCCAGACACCCGGATCCACCGCGGCCTCATGGCCCTGGAAGCGCTGTCGGAACAGGGTGTTCACGCTATCCTTCATGTACATGTCCGTAATGCGCCACCACCTCCTTTGGCAGCAGCTTGCGCAGGTAGGCCCGCGCTTTCATGAATTGTGATTTCGAGGTGTTCTCGCTGATACCCAGCATCTCAGCTATGTCCTTGTGCGGATATCCCTCGATCGCGAAGAGGTTGAAGACCGTCCGGTAGCCGGTGGGCAGGGCCTGGATCAGCGCCATCAGCTCATCGGTCGTCATTCCGGACAATACGTGCTCATCCTCGCTGTGCAGGTGTTCGGCCTCCGTGAGGTCGAGGCTCTGGTTATAGGGCTTGTTGCGGCGGATGTGGTCCAGGGCGGTGTTCACCATGGTCCGGGCGATCCAGCCCCCCAAGGGGCCATCCCCGCGGTAGTGGTCCATCTTCTGGAACACCTTCACGAACCCGTCCTGCAGGATGTCCTGGGCCTGATCGCGGTTGTTGGCGTAGCGCATGCAGATGCTCATCATCTTTCTGGCGTACTGCTGGTATAAGGCCTTCTGTGCCACGGGATCCCGTTCAACACAGCCTTCCACCAACCGTTCGTCCGTCATGGTCATCCGTTCCAATGATGCGATCGGCGGGGCGGAGGTTGCCTGAGGCTCCGACCACCCGGCCATTTCAAAGGTACGGCGGTCCTGCGCCCGGGGGCGGATACTGGTTACCTTCGCAGCCTTTTTCAGCCCAGCCAGGCACTTCCCCATGGACCATATCCGCAACTTCTGCATCATCGCCCATATCGACCATGGCAAGAGCACCCTGGCCGACCGCCTGTTGCAGATGACGGGTACCATCGCCGATCGCGACATGCAGAACCAGGCGCTGGACGACATGGACCTTGAACGGGAGCGGGGGATCACCATCAAGAGCAAGGCCATCCAGATGGACTATACCCTGGACGGAAAGAAGTACCTGCTCAACCTGATCGATACCCCGGGTCACGTGGACTTCAGTTACGAGGTGAGCCGGAGCATCGCCGCCTGCGAGGGTGCGCTGCTCATCGTGGACGCCACACAGGGCATTCAGGCGCAGACCATCAGCAACCTGTACCTGGCGCTGGAGCACGACCTGGAGATCATACCCATCCTCAACAAGATGGATCTGCCCAGCGCCAACCCCGAGGAGGTGAAGGACCAGATCGTGGACCTGCTGGGCTGCCGGCGGGAGGAGATCATGGCCGCCAGTGGCAAGACCGGCCTGGGCGTGGACAAGGTGCTGGAGGAGATCGTTCACCGCATCCCGGCGCCGAAGGGCGACCCCAACGCCCCCTTGCAGGCGCTGATCTTCGACAGCGTGTTCAACAGTTTCCGGGGGATCATCGCCTACTTCAGGGTGCTCAATGGCACGATCAAGAAGGGTGATCGGGTGAAGTTCTTCAACACCGGTGTGGCCTATGATGCGGACGAGATCGGCGTGTTGAAGATGGACCTCAAGCCACAGCCCAGGTTGAGCGCGGGCGATGTGGGCTACATCATCAGTGGTATCAAAACGGCCAGCGAGGTGAAGGTGGGTGACACCATCACCCACGTCGAAAGACCGTGTGTCGAGGCGATCAAGGGTTTCGAGGATGTGAAACCAATGGTATGGGCGGGGATCTTCCCCGTGGATACCGACGAGTATGAGGAGCTTCGTGATGCCATGGAGAAGCTCAAGCTGAACGACGCCAGCCTGACCTGGACGCCGGAGGCGAGCGCTGCCTTGGGCTTTGGCTTCCGCTGTGGATTCCTCGGCCTGCTGCACATGGAGATCATCCAGGAGCGGCTCGAGCGCGAGTTCGGTATGACGGTGATCACCACCGTCCCCAACGTAGGCTATCAGGTGACCACCACCAAGGGTGAGAAGATCGATGTGCACAACCCGAGCGAGCTGCCCGAAGTCGTCCACATCGAGAGCATCGAGGAGCCGTACATCAAGGCGCAGATCATCACCAAGTCGGAATACATCGGGGCGATCATGACGCTCTGTATCGAGAAGCGCGGCATCCTGATCGGTCAGAACTACCTCACCACCGATCGTGTGGAGCTGACCTTCGAGCTACCGCTCGGTGAAGTGGTCTTCGACTTCTTCGATAAACTGAAGAGCATCAGCCGCGGCTACGCCAGCTTCGACTACCATCCGGTCGGCTCCAAGGAGAGCGACCTCATCAAGCTCGACATCCTTTTGAACAGCGAGAAGGTGGATGCGCTCAGCGCCCTCATCCATCGCGACCATGCCCACGAACTGGGGAAGAAGATGTGCAGCAAGTTGAAGGAGCTGCTTCCGCGCCAGCAGTTCGACATCCCCATCCAGGCCGCGATCGGCGCCAAGATCGTGGCGCGTGAAACGGTGAAGGCCCTGCGCAAGGATGTTACGGCGAAGTGCTATGGGGGTGACATCAGCCGGAAGCGGAAGTTGCTCGAGAAGCAGAAGGAGGGGAAGAAGCGGATGCGTCAGGTGGGCAGCGTGGAGATCCCGCAGCAGGCCTTCCTGGCCGTCCTGAAGCTGGATTGAGGCCGACTACGGTAGTTGTTCCGACCGTGTGTTCGTCGGCACCGTGCCACCGATGCCGAATAGGATCAGGTCCCGGTCGTTGCCCGCCCCGCTGTACTTCACGGATCCATCGCAGTTCAGATCCTCCTGCAGATACCCGTCGACCACGTTCGTGGGGATCACCCCGCCGATCCGGGTAAGTACGCGGTCCCGATCATTGTCCTGACCGGCATAGCGCAATGCCCCGTCACGCAATGCATTGCCTGCCCACAAGCGCATCGTGCCGTTCGATGTCACCTCAGCCTCGGTTCCTTGGAGTGCGGTCAAGGGATCGGTGAAGTCAACGGTCAAGGTGCCGGATATCGGGGCGATCGGCACGGCCGTCATCACGCCAAGGTGGTTGCGATGGCGCACCGCCACAGGGCAAGGGGCAGGGCTCATCGGGAACTGCAGGGCAGCTGAGCCATCGGCAGCCACCACATCGCCATCGCGTTGCACGAGCCCCGCTTGCGTCGCTATGATCACGGTCGGATCGCTCGCCGAGCGCAGCTCCACCAACAACCAATCGACGATGGCATCAGGCCCGCTCTCCGTGAGCTGTGTGCTCGCGATGATCTCGCCACTGGACCCTGCCCGTTCGAAGCCGAGCGCGGTGTACGGTTCCATTGTTGGAATGAGGCCACGGGTGCGCAGGCTGTCGTGCATGAGGCCATCGCCTGGAACGAAGGGTCCGTCGAGCAGTGCTCGGACGACCAGGCTCATGCCCGCCATCGGCAGCGCGAGATCGGCCGTGATCGGGAGGTGATCGCTGGCCAGGGAGCTATCATCCACTTCCAGGCCTGAAGCGAGCAGCGTGGAACCGCTCATGGATGCGGTCCGAAGTGCGAAGGAACCCACGAGATCGGCGACGGCATCGGTGTAGAACAGGTGATCGAGCATTCCTGAGGGATAGGCACTATTGTCGTTCCGCCAGGTGTAGGCCATGCGGGCCTCGTTCTGACGGCAGGGTGCACGACCCAACACGCTGCCGTCCCAGTCCATGGGACCATCCGGGCCATAGGTCGTGTTATCCTGGATGTCCCCCGTCGTCAGCGTGACAAGCTGCTGGGCCCAGCCCACCGAGTTCAGATCACCCGCATAGACCATCGGTGTGCCCGTGGGCAGGGTGATGAGGCCGCCTGGAGAGCGAGCATCCTGCACGAACTGGACGTAAGCATCGAGTTGCGCCTGGCGCGCAGCATCCGCGGTGCAGCAGTTGAGGTGGGCCGCTGTGAACAACAGGTCGGTGGCGAACGTCGTCGGCAGGTCGATGAGCGCCGCGAACTGTCTGTTGAGGTGCGTCCAGGTCGTTTCGATCGGCCATCTTGACGCGATCACCATGTCGAAGTCATCCTTCGACACCTGCCATCCATTACCGCCAATGGGGACCCAGCTGTCCAATCTGGTCTTGATCTGAGATGCTGAGCTTGATACGCACTCACTGAACCCGATGATGTCGGGGGCAAGGGCCGAGAGGATGCGCTGGTAGGGACCTTGAAGGGCGGGGGCCGTGATGCCATCACCAAGCACGTTCCATGCGGTGACCCGCACAGCCTCTTGTACCGTTCGCGTGAGCGGCAGGATGGTGGTGGTGGCCTGGAACACATCATCGAAGGTGTAAGAAAGCACGCTACCTACGTCGGGCATGGCATCACCGCCATCCGTTTCGCGGAAGAGCAACTTGATGGTGGGTGAGGTTAAGAGCAGGTTCGTTCCGTCAGGCCGTGCGTTCCTGGCCATAGCGATCTCGAATACGGTGCTGGTGACCGTGGGGAGGGGAACAAGGTCAAGGGTGCTCCACGAAACGTTCGAGGAGGTGCCGAAGTACTCCGTGACCGTACGCGTATCGAAGCGGATCTGTAATTCGGCGCCATAGCCGCTCTGCACGGAGAGCCCCGTCGATGCGTTGTTGTCCCCATCGATGTAGAGTCTGATCCCATGCGGAGTGAGGTCGTCCAACAGGTCAGTCTCGCTGCCGAGTTCGAACTTGATGAAAAGGTGGTCCTGGTCGTTGGTCACCTGCATGGAGATCAGGTCCACGCCGCTTGAAGGCGCGTTCGCATCGATCCAGGTGGTGAGCGTTCCGTTCCAGTCGTCGAACAGGCCGTCCATGTTGATCGCGGCTCCCTGGGCACAGGCGAACAGCGGCGACAAGAAGCAAAGGAGAATGGTTGCCGCGTGATCGGTCCTGTGCATGTTGAGCCTTTCGGGACAGCGAAGGTGGTCGAATGGATCCGATACGACCAAGTGCCCCTATGGGCCAAGGTTCCACGGATATGGGAATGCTTTTCCCCTCAGCGGCTTCCATGGAGCCTCGATCCGTGTTGGATCGGCCCACGGCATGGCGATGGGATTGGACTGGAAAACACCAACCCCATGAACAACCTCGTCAACATCATCATCGTGCTGCTCATCGTCGGCTGGCTCATCGGCTACATCGGATTCGGCGCCATGGTCGGCAATTTGATCCACATTCTTCTTATCCTCGCTGTGGTCGCCATCGTTATCCGACTCGTCTCCGGCGGGAAAGCGAAGCTGTGATCCAGCTGGATGAAGCCTACGAAGCAGCGGCGTGTTCCGCGTGTCCTGTTCGTCCTGTCATTGGTCCTGCTCACGGCCTGGGCCGCCTTCGCGGCGCTGGGCTGGTGGGCAGGCCATGCCCTTCGTGACCGGATCCGCGAAGCCGCTGGGTCGTACGGGGCGAACTGGGTGGATGAGGATGGTTGCGAGTTCCAACTGGACCTCTGGTCGGGGGACCTGCTTGTGACCGGTCTGCGTTGGGAGCCTGGTGAAGCGCGTTCACACTCCGGAACAGCTGTCAGTGGTGTCCTGGACACCTTACGGATCAATGGCCTTTCCTACCGGGCCTTGTTCCTACAGCGTCGGCTGCGCATGGAGGCGCTCTGCATTCGAGCAACGGGCCTCATGTTGCAGCAGGAACGGTCGGACCCCCTTCGAGCACACCGTCGAAGGTCCCGCCTCGAGGGCATCGAGGTCGCTGACCTTCAGCTGAATGTTGGTCCATCGACCGCGCGCACGAAGGACTCGATCATTGTGCGGGTCGAAGACCTCTCCTTGGCAGGTTCCGGGATCGTCTTTGATGTACGCGATACCTCACTCACCCTCAATGGTTGCGATGCGAGGCTCATCCACCTCCGTGTGGATCCCTTTGTGGATTCGACCCTGGCCGTGGAGAGGGTCGATCTGAACAACGCCGCGCAACGATTGGAGTTGTCCGGCATCCACTTCGGCCCGAAGGATGTGAGCGTACCGGCGAAAGCGCTCGCGCAGGAGCGGGATGTGGTTGCAGGAAGCTTCCAACGGATCGTGATCAATGGGATCGACCTGCGCGCGGTGATGCGGGGGGCTCCACATGCGTGTTCCGTGCGTGTGGGTCCGGCCGAGCTGACGGTGGCACGCGACAAGTCCAGACCGGATCCGGCCTTCCGACACAAGCCGCTTCCGCAACGCCTGCTGCGCTCATCGCCGATCGGATCAGGCTTCGATTCATTGATCATCGAGCAATTGAGCGTGCACTACCATGAACGTGTTGATCCTGCGCGCGGCTTCGCCTTCATACCGTTCGACGGTATCCAGGGTGTGTTGACCAATGTCCATCATCGGCCGACGGACAGCCTTCGGGTGAAGGCGGAGGGCTTCGTATTCGGTCGGACACCATTGTCTTTGGACCTTGGTGGTCTGATCGGTGATACCACGGACCAGCTGGCGATCCAAGCCCATGTCGGTCACCTGCCATTCCCGGCATTGAACAGGGTGCTGCAGCCGTTGACCGGTTTGGCCACCCCCGAAGGCAGGCTCGATACCCTCATCCTGCGGATGCGTGGCGGCGATCGTACGGCGAGCGCCAGGTGCTGGATGCGCTACGATGGCCTCAGGCTTGACGTGCGTTCATCCAAGGCCAAGAAGGAGCAGGCCCTGTTCGATCCCGTCTTCGATGCCTTGCTCAATGCGGTCGTCAGGCGTGATCGCATGGGCCGACGGAAGGGTGATGGCTGGGTGAACTACACCTGGGAGCGCCGAAGGGACCGGGCCGTGTTCAACTACCTGTGGGCCGGCGTGCGGGAGGGTGCGAAGGCCAGTATGTTGCCCGGTGTCGTGCTCGACATCACCTCGAATAAGTCCGGTGCTGGTGGGAAGTGAGGTGGTGACCGGAACGTGCGGGGCGAAGGTCGGCTCGAACGATCAATGTTCGCGGGCCGATCGGGCTCTTTGTCGAACGTATGGAAGGACCATTCACGGGTCCCCATCGGTGGAAGCCCTGGGGAAGTGGATGATCTTCCTGCTCGTGATCGCCCTGGCGCCTGTTCGGATATCAGCGCAGCAGGACACCACCTATGTCAAGGACTATTCACGCCGCATCACCTACCGCACCTACCTGAGCCATAAGTTCAACAGCCTCCAGGTGCATGCGACCGGTGCTGGCGATGATCTGCGGTACCGTCCGAACGGGCGTATCAACATCGGGGTTGGCGCGAGCTTGCGCAAGTTCACCTTGAACATCGGTGTGCCCGTTCCTTTCCTGAACGACGATAATGACCGGAAGGGCCGCACCCGATACCTGGATGCACAGGCCAACGTCTACGGCACCAGGCAGGCGAGCAATCTCTTCCTGCAAGTGTTCAAAGGCTATCACATCACCAGCCACACGAAAGCGATGCTCGGTTGGGAAGGGTCCACCGAGCTCCCGTACAGGGCCGACCTCTTGCAGTACAACATCGGCCTCAGTTCACTGCACATCCTCAACCACCGTCGGTTCAGCTACCGGGCCGGGTTCAACCAGGATGCCGTGCAACTCCGCTCGCAGGGGACCTGGCTTGTCGGTGGGTACCTCACGGCTTATGTGGTCCGCGCGGATTCCTCCCTGATCCCCTCCCGATCGCGCGATCAGTTCCCTGCGACCGCTGATGTGCGCGGTGCCTCGTACTATGATCTGGGGCCCATGGTAGGCTATGCGCATACCCACGTGATGGGCAGGAAATGGTTCGCCACGGTGAGCGGTGCGGTCGGCGCAGGTGGCAGCCTTCAGGTGGCACGGTACGATGGTCCCATGCATGAGCTCACGGAGAACCGTTCAGGCGTTGGCTGGCACAGTCAGTTCCGCGTGGCGCTCGGATACAATACCGCTCAGCGATATGTCGGCGCGCTCTTCAGCCAGGAGCATATCGGTTACCTCCAGCGCGATGGGGGCCGTTTCACATGGGATGTCGGGGTGGTGCGCGTGGTCTACGCCCAACGGTTCCGGGATCGACCCGCGTCGGTTGAGCGCGGTACCCGATGGCTTCAGCGCAAGAAGCGGGAAGTGCTTCCGGTACCGTGATCGAGGTGGACGTTCTACACGAGCGGGTGGATACACCCCGTGAACGCACGACACGGATGGAGACCGCGACCACTGCCCATGTGCTGTTCCGCAGGAAGGGCGTGGTATTCGACGATGTTCGCCCGGAATGCACGGGATCGGTACCATGATTGAACGGTCGTGGTCAAACGACAACGACAATGAGAACCTACCTGATCAACGCGGCCATACTGGCCGCATTCCTGTCCTTCTCCGCCTGCAGTGAAGCACCGAACAATGCGGACCAGATGGAGAAGAAAGTCGATAAGGCGATGGACGACCTCCGTGCCGGCAAGGAAGAGGTGAGCACCGAACTACGCGACCTGCGCGAGAAGTTGGTCGTGGAGCATGCGCGTGCGGAGGAGCGCCTGAAGGACCCTGAGCTGACGGCGGAGCAACGCGCGGAATGGGAGGCCTACAAGGCCGACGTACAGACCCAGTTGGACCGCGTTGATGGAAACCTGAACGACGTGGGGGCGGCGACCTCCGAGATGTGGGAGGACGTGAAGGCCGGTACGCGACGGACGGCGGATGACATCGGTGATTGGTTCGAACGTCAGGCCGAGAAGATCGACCGGAAGACCGAAGCCGACAAGGATATGGATGGACATTGAGGAGGTGGTGGTGTCCCGCTCTCGCAGTGGGACAATTGGTGGCGGGCCGTGCGCGAGAGCGTGCGGCCCGTTCCTTTTCAACCAGGTGGCCGCATTCACCGTGGCCACGGAACGACCGAGCGGCGTGCGCGGTAAGGGATTCCTCGTTCTGGGGAGCTGGTGCCCCGTATGATGGCCGGCATCGTGCTCAGAACGCTTCGGCATCATTTGCGCCATGCTCCGTTCAAACAACTGAACCATGCAGACCCAACGTACATCACTTCGCGTCGCTGGTGCCGCTGTCCTGGCCACCTTCGCAATGGTCGCCTGCCAGCGTGGTCCCAGCGAGAGCGAGAAGGCCGCCCTGGCGGAGAACGCCCGACTGAAGACCGAAGTACAGAGCCGTGATTCCCTCATCGAGGACATGACGCGCTCCTTCGGCGACATCGAACAGAACCTCGCCATCATCGAGGACCGTGAGAAACTGCTCCCCCCCGGCGAGGAAAGCCTGACGGTGGACCAGCGCGAGCGCATCATGCGCGACATCCAACTGATGAACTCCCTGATGCAGGAGAGCCGTGACCAGGTGGCCGAGTTGACCAAGAAGCTCGATAAGTCGCGTGTCGACTCAGGGTCCCTGCGCAGGAAGTTGAAGGCGCTGGATGCCGAACTGGCCAGTCGAGACTCCGCCATCACCCTGATGAAGGAGGAACTGCTCGCGAAGGACTTCAAGATCGAGGAGGTGAACCAGAAGTTGAACGCCTTCGAACTGGAGATGGCGCGGCGTGAAGCAACGATCGAGCAGTTGGGCAACGAGATGCACACCGCTTACTATGCCGTTGGTTCCATGAAGGAACTGGAACAGAACGGCGTGGTGAAACGCGATGGTGGTCTGCTCGGTATCGGTCGGTCCAGCGAATTGAACGAGGCCGTGTCCAGCAGCAAGCTCAGCTCCATCGACACGCGCAACACGGAACGCATTCCACTCTCGGGAAAGAAGGTGGAACTGGTCACTGAACACCCTGCGGGGTCCTACGAGATCGTGAAGGAGCAGGATGAACTTGCCTACTTGAAGATCAAGGACCCGGATGCCTTCTGGAGGTTGAGCCATTACCTGGTCGCCGAGGTGCGCTGATGCAACTGGTGCCGGTCGAAGAAGCCGTTCCGGGAGGAGCGGCTTCTTCCGTGTTGGAGCGGTGCTACGTCCGACCCGGCATGATGCTGGCCTTATGAGTGACATATCGCAAGAACATGGAACGCTCCTGGGAACAACAACGAAAGCGCATGGCACGGCGTCAGGCCGTGTTGAACGAGATCCATTTCACGCACGACCGAATGGCCAGGTTGCTCAGGGCCATGATGGCACGTGAGGGGAAAGGGCACTTCGGCGCGCTGATCGTCGAACAGCACGCCCATGAGCTGAAGGCCTTGCGAGGGATCGTCTCGCTGGCCCTCGATCTCGGTACGCCACCCGGACCCTGCGTCTGCGCAGAGGGTGCGGCCTTGGTGGAGGCCATTTACAATGCCGACCGGCTGCCACGAGCAGATGTGAACCGAGTCCTGCGTATCCAAGAGCGCCTGCTTGAAGCGCGCCGGTCCATCATAGGGCTCTGGAGCCGTCTTGCGGACGAGGTGAAGCAGGATCATCACGATCAGGAACTGTATCCCACCATCATCAGGTACCAGTCCTTGGAAGCGGATCAACACCGATCGATCGTGCGGTCGATCGCGAGGACCGGGAACGGTCACGATGTGGATGGAATGATGCGTTCCGCGTGATGGGGAATTCACGCGCTGGAAGTGTGGCGCTGATGCCCCGGACCGTGCGATGGGGAAGCGTTCAGAAGCATGGAGGACGGGCGTTCGCACCATTTCTTCGATCGGCACGAGGTTGGCCCGGCGACCTACTACAACCCGATCGACCCATGCTCCACCGACTGATCCTCCCTGTTCTGGTCCTTGCGTTCACCCTCCCGGCCACCGCACAGGAATTCCGTGTGGGCGGGGGGTACACCGGGAGCAATGTGACGGAGACCGGCGAGGAACAATGGAGCGGGCGAGCGGGTTATCACCTCGGCGCCGATCTCCAGCTGGGTACCACCTGGTTCCTACGCCCCGGGGTGCATCTGCTCGTGCGCAACTTGAACTACACCCTTGCAGGAGTCGATCAGAACGGGGATGGGTACGGCACCGATGTTGAGTTCCGGTACACGGACCGGTCGCTCCGGGTGCCCTTGATGGTAGGTCGGAACCTGATCGATGCGTCCTCGGACCCCGCGGTGAACATCTACGTTCTTGGCGGACCGACCGCGCTGTTCAACCTGGATGCAGACCTACACAACGATCGACTCGATGTGCGGACTTCGGCTGCTCAATGGTATTTGGGCGCTGGTGCCGGCCTAACGCTCGGTTTCCTCTTTCTCGAGGGTGGTTACCATGTGGCAATGAGCAATGTCTTTGATGGTGCACGCTTCCATACCAACCCGCGTGTCAACCTCATCAACCTCTCTGCGGGCATCCGCCTTCAACTCGCTAACTAACAACCCTTCGTACCATGTTCACCACCCGTTCGATCCCCTTCCTGTTCTCCTTCTTTCTCAGCGCCAGCATGCTTTCCGCGGCCCCTGTGGGCGATAGGCACGTCATCGTCAACGAGGCAAGGCTGCAAGCGCTCAGCGCCGAGGACCAACGCTCCGTACTGGAATTGCGTGACAAGCTTGACGCGGTCCTTTCGACCGATCGAAGCAGCCTGGACCGCTCCGAGCGGAAGGCCCTCCGCGACGAATACCGTTCACTGAAGAAGGAAATGGCCCACTACAACACTGGTGGAACAGTGATCTATCTCAGTACCGCCGGCATCATCATCATCCTGCTGCTCCTGATCATCCTGCTCTAAGGGTGATCACACATCAAAGGGGTCGGCCATCCATTTGGCCGACCCCGTTCATTTTCCAAGGCGTCCCGTCGCCTTCACCCTTCATGCGTGGAGGGGGTGACCTAGAGGGCAGGAAGGATCCAAGGCGGGTATTTTCTCCATCCGATCATTTCCACAGGATCGGGGAATGTTCTCCACACCGGACCTTGGTCCAAACGCATACCTCCCAAGGATGACGGGCGATGATCTTCGCGGCACGGTGATCGATGACGATAGTGCGTTCAATTGTGGAGGTGTTCCTGCCTTCCACATCAAGGATAACTTAGGCCGTCCTAGATGAACGGTCATGGATGATGAGAAAGTCATGAAGTACGCGCTATTGGTTGACGACGAGCACGAGATCTGCGAACTGTTGTGTGCCATGCTGAAGCGGACCGGCACGCGCTGCACCTTCGCCCATAGCCTCGCTGAAGGTCGAGCGGCGTTAGCGGATGCGGAGTTCGATGCCGTGTTCGTTGACGTGAACCTGCCTGATGGCCTGGGCTACGACTTGATCCCCGAAGTGAAGGCCGTCAAACCGGATGCGCGTTGCATCGCCATCAGCGCCATGGATTCGGAGCGTGCGCGTGCTGTGGCCGCGGGAGCCGACGTGTTCATTCCCAAGCCGTTCAATCGGGAAGCCATCTTCTCAAGTATCCGCGACCTCGGTTTCTTGGCCTGACCACCACCCCACCAACACCAGACCGTATGGCCACTGCCAACATTCTAGTCATCGATGACGATCAGGACCTCTGCCTTCTACTTTCGAGGCTATTAACGAAGAACGGTTATGAGGTGGCCACGGCCAACCGCGGTAGCGTTGCCCGCGACCTCATGAGCCGCAAGCATTTCGATCTGGTCCTTTGTGATCACCGCCTACCCGATTCGGACGCCCCGGCCATGTTGGAGCACATCCGCTCCTCGTCGACGGGCACCCAGGTGATCATCATAACCGGCTACTCCGAGGTGAGGCTCGCTGTTGAGCTGATGCGGAAAGGCGCCTTCGATTACATCGGCAAGCCCTTGTTCCCCGATGAGCTCCTCATGCGTGTACAGGATGCTTTGACCGCCGGGAGCGGTACGGAGCCGCCAGTTCCCGGGCAGAAGCGGGCCAAGTCCGGGAAGACGACGAATGCTTCATATGTGGATGGCACCGGTGCTGCCGCACAACTGATCGTGAAACACATCGGCCTGGTCGCACCAACGGACATGTCCGTGCTGATCACGGGCGAGACCGGCACAGGCAAGGAGTTCGCGGCCAAGCGCATCCATGCGGAAAGCACGCGCGCGGATGCCCCGTTCGTTTCTGTTGATTGCGGCGCCCTGCCCAAGGAGCTCGCCGGTAGTGAGCTCTTCGGACATACCAAAGGCTCCTTCACTGGAGCGGTGAGTGACAGGGCGGGGAGCTTTGAACAGGCGGATGGCGGAACGCTCTTCCTCGACGAGGTGGGTAATCTCACCTACGAGAACCAGATCAAGTTATTGCGTGTGTTGCAGGAGCGGAAGTTCAAGCGCATCGGCGGCACCAAGGACATCGAGGTCGATGTACGCATCCTGGCGGCTACGAACGAAGACCTCCGGAAGGCCGTGGCCGAGGGTAGGTTCCGGGAGGACCTGCTCCACAGGATACAGGAGTTCACCATACACCTGCCACCCTTGAGGGAGCGCCGTGATGACATCCCTCGTTTCGCCGAGCACTTCATCGGATTGGCGAATGAGCGGCTCGGCCGGCAGGTGGAAGGCTTTGATGATGCGGCCCTGAAGCACGTCATGGACCATGGTTGGAGCGGGAACCTGCGGGAGCTGGGGAATGTGATCAAGCGTGCGGTGCTTTTGAGCACGGGTTCGAGGATCACGGCCGACTGTCTACCCGCTGTCGTGTTGAGCGGCTCGTCCGGACCAATGTCATCGACCAGTACGGATGAGGGCCTCCATCGAAAGAGTGAAGGGCAGGGGGCTGAGGGCCTGAAGGGCGTGGCCAACCAGGCCGAGCGGGAGGCGATCCTGCAAGCGTTGGAACGGAACGGCTATAACAAGTCGCGCACCGCGGAACAGCTGAACATCGACCGGAAGACGCTCTATAACAAGCTGAAGTCCTTCGGCCTGGAGGTCTGATCCGCGTTCGACCGTAAAGAGCCATGCAGGAACTGCGCAAGGACCGCGAAGAGCGCAGGCTCACCACCATGCTCTACATAGCAGCGATGGCGGTGCTTCTCGCCTTGTTGTACGCCACCTATCAGAACATCAGGACCTATTCCAGTACGGTGGCCGAGGTGCGCATGCATGGTACCGCCTTGTCCGAGTTGGAAGGCCTGCTATCCAGCTTGCAGGATGCGGAGACCGGGGTGCGTGGATATCAGCTCACCAAGGACACCGCCTTCCTTGAACCGTACCGCCTGGCGAATCGCCGGTTACGCGACCACTTGGCCAGGCTCGGCCTGTATCAGATGAACGCGACCGATTCGTTGGGTCTGGAAGAACTCCGGCGACTCACGGGCCATCTGGGTGAACTGTGGCGCTCGATGGTGTACAACAATGTGGACGCCATTGTCGGCAGCCCTTCGATGGTCTATGACCTTCGTGTGGCCAAAGCATACATGGATTCTGTGCGGGTGGTCCAGGATAGGCTCGTCGGCGACCGTATCGAACGACGCGACCTGCTGTTGGACAGGGAGCGCGAGGAAGGTGTCGATGCGCCCTTCATGCTCGTCATCTATTCGCTCCTGGCCCTGTTCGCCACCGCGTTGCTGTTCTGGCGGCTGTCGCGCACGCTCCGGTTCAACGAGCAGGTGCGCCTTGCGCTGCGGAGCAAGGTGAAGGCGCTGGATCACGAGGTGACCCAGCGCGCCCGATTGCAGAACCAACTACAACAGGTGCTTGACGTTTCCCCGAGCGGGATCATGGCCTTCCGGTCCATACGCGATGCCGAGGGCCGTATCATCGACTTCGAGTGGCTCAGCTCCAATCGCACGGCCAATGGCACGGTCGGACGAACGGACCTTGTCGGGAAGAGGCTTCTGGAGGAGATGCCGGAGAACAGGACGCATGGTCTATTCGACGATTATGTGCGCACCGTCCAGGAGGGGAGCCCCTCGGTCAAGGAGTTCCAGTACACGGGGTCCGGGCTCAACAACTGGTTCCGCCACCATGCCGTCAAGCTGGATGATGGGTTCATGGTCATGTTCAGTGATATCACGGAACAGAAGCGCGCAGAGATGATCAACCAGGAGACGGATCGGCTCGAACTGACCGCACAGCTCACGCGCACGGTCGCTCATGAGGTCCGGAATCCGCTGACCAACATCCACCTCGCTCTGGAGCAGATCCAGGATGAACTGGAGGGCAAGGAGGAGGAGGTCGGACCGTACTTCGCCATCGTTGATCGGAACCTCAAGCGCATCGGCACCTTGATCAAGGAGATGCTCGAGTCCTCGCGGAAGCGGGAGCTCGACCTGGCGCCGTGCCGGATGGAGGATATCGTGGATGATGTGATCCGATCCGTGGGTGACCGCCTTGCCCTACGGGAAATGGGGCATGCGGTCGCGATCGCCGATGAATTGCCAGAGGTCATGGCCGACTGCGAGCTGATCAACCTTGCACTCACGAACATCGCCGTGAACGCGGTCGAAGCCATGCAGACGGGCAAGGGTTTCCTCCGCTTCACGGTCGCACTGGATACGGATGCCGTGGTCCTCTCCATTTCGGATAACGGCAAGGGCATCTCCCCGGAGAACCTGCAACGGTTGTTCGAACCCTTCTACAGTGGCCGCCCCGGGGGGCTGGGGCTTGGCCTTACCACGGCCCGCAGCATCCTGCACAGTCACGGGATCCACCTCGATGTGAGCAGCATCGTTGGAGAAGGCACCACCTTCTCCCTTCGGTTCCCATCGGGGACCTTTGCCTAGGCTTCCTGGTTCATTCTGGACCGGCTGTAACTTCCCGGCGACCACCCCGTCCTATCGGTACAACGGGCTCCCTCTCCCGATGACCTTGGCCGAATACAATAGCGCAGTGGACCTGCACGCCGATGGCATCTATCGGTTCGCCCTCAAGCACTTGCGTGATGAGGATCGGGCCAAGGACGTGGTCCAGGAGAGCTTCGCACGCCTCTGGACCCGACTGGAGCAGGTGGAGGGCGCCAAGGCGAAGAGCTACCTCTTCACCACCGCGCATCATGTGATGGTGGATGAGGTCCGGAAGGAGAAGCGCAGCACACGGATGGAGGAACACCACGAGGACATCAGGCACACGAGCCAGCAGCAGCCCGACCTGAAGGAGGTGCTGGACGCGGCGCTTGCCACCCTGCCCGCCATCCAGCGCAGTGTGGTGCTTCTGCGCGATCTGGAAGGATACACCTACGAGGAGATCGCTGAACTCACCGGCCTGAACCTGGCCCAGGTGAAGGTGTACATCTATCGTGGACGCACCGCTTTGAAGGAATATATCGGCCAACTGGACCTTGTCCTGTGAACGAACGGATCGACCATAGCAACTACGAGGCCTGGCTGTTGGATCGGCTGGAGGGTCAACTCACTCCTGAACAGGAACGCGAGTTGGACGCCTTCCTGCTGGCGCATCCTGATCTAGCCCCGTACGATGAAGCGCTCCCGGTGGTGGATCCCTTGATGGGCGCTTTGTCCACGATGGACAAGGAGATGCTCAAGCGTTCGATTCCGCCGGTGGGGATGGTCGATGACAAGCATGTCGAGGATCACCTCATCGCGCGCTTGGAAGGGGATCTGGATGCTGTACAACTCGATGCCCTGCGCGCCTACCTCAGCGCGCATCCCGAGTGGCTACAGGCCGACAGGACCTATGCGCTCACCAAGCTGGTCCCTGAGGCGATGGCCTTCTTCGGCAAGCAGGAGCTGGTCCGGCATCTTCCACCGCAAGGCCTGGTGAACGCTTTCACGGTCGATGACCACCTCATCGCGCGTCTCGAAGGGGAGCTTTCCGCAGAACAAGCCGCTGCGTTGAACCGCTTCCTCGAGGAACATCCTGCCTTCCGGCGGAACGAGGCTTTGATCCAGGTCACACGCACCACGCCGGTAGCGAAGGCGTATCCGGACAAGGCTTCGCTGAAGAAGAAGGAAGGGCGTGTGATCGCATTCCGGCCGTCTCGTCCGGCAGCAAGCTGGGCGGCTGCGGCCTCGGTCGCGCTGCTCCTCGCGGTCGGTCTTGTCCTGCGCGAAAGGCCCACCGATGATCCGGATCGTTTCGCGCGTGTGCCGGGAGGTACGACGGAGCAACCAACGAGTACCACTCCTGGTGGGCCAACGATCGGGAAGGTCGACCACAATACGGTCGCGTCGCAGGATACCGCCACGCCGCAAGTGACCGCGATCGACCGGCACGAGAGCCAGCGCAAAGAGGTGCCCGTTCCGAACGACCGATCGGGAATGAAGCGACACGAACAGGAAGTACCTGCGATCCCGATGGAGACCCCGATGGTCGCGGAAGCGCCTGGACCGACCGGTCCGGTGGAAGTGGAGGGGATACCGCAGGAGACGATCGTGGAGCATGAGGAAGAACCCATGCTCGCCCAGGCGGAGGAGACCCCGGTCCGTGAACGGCCCACCCGCGGTTCCGATGAACGTACCGTGGGCGAACTGCTCGCGAGCACCTTGCGCGAACGGGTCCTTGACGCACCAGCGCGTACCGAAGCTTCGCTGGATGGCTCGGATGCCGTGGCCGCTGTGGACCGCACGCTGAAGGTGGTGAGCGGGGATCGCGCGGGACTTGAGCTCCAGCGCCGCAAGAACGGTGGCGTACGCGGTTTCGACCTGCGCCTGGGCCGCAACTTCTCGGTCAGCGCGAGCCGCTGACATGGTTCGTCCGGTCGACCACCGGTGATCGTTCGCCAGCACATCCGTTCATCCCTTCCTGCCTACCGCTCATCACGATCAGCTGGATCGATCGTAACAAGCCCGGGGTTCAAGGCGTCATATGGACAAACAGCCACGAACACCACACCGCCATGAGAACCGTGATCTCCCGCTCGCTCTTCCTGCTCGCCACCGTCTTCACCCTCGGGTACACCCGCGCTGCCGAACCGGTCCGGATCAACGCCATGTCGAAGAAGACCGCCCTGGAGCGGAACCTGGACCGCGCACTGAACAACACCCTTGCCTATCCGCTGCTTGCCAAGGACGATATGACCGGTGAAGTGTTCGTGAGCTTCGTGATCAACAAGGAGGGTCGGATCGAAGTGATCGATTCCAGCTCGCCGAATGAAAAGCTGAAGGCATACGTCCTGCGCAAGCTCGCCCGCATCGACATCGGGGACAACCCTGATGGCAGCTGGAAGACCACCCATATGGTGTTCAACTTCCGGCCCGAGAAGATCTGACCCCCGACCACCACACCCGCAATGGAGCCCCGGAACACGGGGCTTCTTGCTTTTTCGGTGTGTCCTGTAACTCTGTCCATGGCTGTCCGTCCTATGAACAGAACCCCACGACCATGAAGAAGCAGATCCTCGTCCTGGCCATGCTCTCCGGAGCCATCGCTGGATCAGCCCAGACCGACAGCACAGAAGTCCAGAGCACGCATCGCCTTGAGCTGGGCGTGAATTCCAAGGAAGGCGGTTACGCCCGCATCGCCAACGATCCGGACTCCACCGACAAGCCGAGTCCGCTCGTGATCAATACCAAGCGCAAGAAGATCACCATCTCCACCGAGGACCGCGATTGGATCTCCCAGGAGGACAGCGTGCAGGATGTGTT